>JAPPBT010000071.1 GCA_026702745.1 Gemmatimonadota bacterium | reverse complement strand
CACGAGCAGCATGGTCGAACCGGCTTACGGAAATCTCGCTGTCAGGTCCTGAAGGTGTAGCTACACTGGGCGGTGACATGGGGTTGGACGGCCAAGACGCTCCCGCTGCCGCGCTCCTGCTGGATTCCGTCACGGGCAATGTGCGGGGCATTCTACGCGACTGGCCGGAACCGGGGATTACCGGAGTGGCAGCGAGAAGAATGTTGCCTGAACCTGGGTTGGAGGTGGTGATCAGCAGCGGGGTTCCGGATGCGGTGGACTGGAATCGTTAACTGAGCAGCAATTCCACCATTTACCTCTTCGTTTCAAACGGCCGTGTATTCCGTATTCGGTAATCCTATCCTTCCCCCCACGGCACATCCGACAGCCAGCTCCCCAGCTTGTCTCCGTAGGCAAACAGGGCCGGCAGTCCACCCGAATGGATGAATAGCACCCGGCTGCCCTCTGCGATCACGCCGGATCGCACGTGTTCGATCAGTCCCGCCATCGTCTTGCCGGTGTAGACCGGGTCGAGGAGCAGTCCTTCCTGACGGGCGGCCAGGGCGACCGCCTCACGCACCGCGTCGTTGAGTTGGCCGTAACCCGGTGCCAGAACGCCGTCGAACGCCATGACGTCGTCCGCGTCGAACACCTCCGGCCGTTCGAGCATCGAGGCCAGTTGCTCCGCCACTTGACGTACCCGCGCTGCCTGGCTGCCGGCGTCGCGCCGCACGCAGATGCCGTAAACAGGCACCTCCTTGCCCAGGGCGCTCAGGCCCACCAGCAGCCCGGCGTGGGTCTGGGCGCTGCCCGTGGGACAGACCACGGCGTCGAACGCCAGGTCGAGGTCCCGGGCCTGCTTCAGGGTCTCCTCGGCCGCGATCACGTATCCGAGCGCGCCGAGCGGCGGATGGGCGGGGGCGAGATGGATCACGTAGGGCCTGCGGCCTTCCTCCGCAAGCGATTGGGCAAGCAGGTCCAGCGACGCGTCCGCCGCGGGCTCGTCGTCGCCGACCGGGAAGGAATGCAGCTTCGCGCCGAAGAGCCGGTCGAGCAGCACGTTGCCGGACGATCGATAGAGGGCGTCCACGTCGGGCACGCGCTCTTCCAGCTGAATGTGGGTTTCCATGCCGAGTTGGCGTCCGGCTGCGGCGGCCACGCGGACGTAGTTCGACTGTACCGCGCTCGTGATCAAGAGGGTGTCGGCATCCCGGGACTGCGCCTCGCCCAGGGGGAATTCGAGCTGGCGGACCTTGTTGCCGCCCATCGCCAGCCCAGTGCAGTCGTCACGTTTGATCCACAGCTCGATGCCGAGGGCCGCACCCAGGCGGGGTGCGGGATCGAGCGGCGTGGGCGCATGGCCCAGTCGGACCCGGGGAAACTTGTCGATAGCTTTTGTGAGTGGAATGGGCATGTTGGTGATTGCGCGTCACTTATGAGTGAATTACGAGTATTCCCACGCAGACCGGAGTTCGTGAACTAAGAGTGAGACGATGCGCACGCCTCCGTGCACGCCGCCACGCACGCTCCCGCCGACCGCCTTCAGTGCCAGCCGGTGATTGGCCGCGGCCGGCAGGAAGCAGAAGGACATGGACACCTCGCCCCGGTTAACGAAGATCTCCAGCGAGGTGCGGTCGATCAGCAACTGGAGGCTGACGCGGCCGTCGATGGTACGCAGTGCCGCAGTTTTACCCAGGCAAGACAACGTTTGCGCTTCCGCATCGTATACCACGGAATGGCCCTGCACTTCGATGGTGAAACCTCTGGCACCGGCCGACTCGCTGCCGTCGCCGTTCTCGTCGCCGTCGTACTCGTCGCCGCCGCCCGATTTGCCGCGACCGCCCACTTCGATCGCCATCCGCACGTCGAACAGGTCGCCCTCGTCTGCCAGGACAAGCCGGCTTACAGCCTCGCGCAGGTCCGTGACCGCGTAGCTGCTGATGGCTCCCGATGCGAACCGCTGCTTAAACTGCTCGGCCGCCACTGCCGCCAGGTCACCGGCAGGCCAGGTGCGCGTCCCGGCGTAGAGCAGCTTGATTTCCCGCACCGGTTCCCTGCACAACCGGACCCCGTCCGGCAATGTCCTGAGCGTCAGTTCGACCGGGAAGGACATCTGCTGGTTGAAGGGCATGGCCGGGTACCGACCGCCCCGCATCCACGAGATCTGGATCCGCCGGCCGTCCTCCGCCGGGACATCGCTCCACGTCTGGGCGGCATAACCGTTGGCGCCCTGCTCCGCCTGCAGGACGTCCGTCTCGGGCGTGAACGCGTGCCCGTCGAAACGCCCGATGAGATAGCCGCCGCTCGCGCCCCAGAAAACCCACCGGGTGTTCGCAGTGTCGCCGTCCACCGGCAGCTCGAAGAAATCGGGACATTCGGACACGCCGGGCAGGGTCAGGTCCTGCAGGTGCGTCCAGGACTTCAGATCCGGTGACGAGAACAGGGCATAGTCGTTGCCGTCCATGAACAGTGCCATGATCCATCGCGCGGTCGGTTCGTGCCAGACCACTTTCGGGTCGCGGTTCTCCGCCCGGATGTGGCCGATGACCGGATTGCCCGCGAACTTCGTCCACGTCCGGCCGCGGTCGTTGCTGTGGGCGATACATTGTATACACCGGCGATCGGGGAACACCCTTTCGCCGCCCGCCGTATAGAAGGCGATCAGCGGCGGTACGTCTCCATCCTTGAACCCGCCGGTGTCATGATGGTCCACCGCGGCGGACCCCGACCACATCCATCCCGTTTCGTCCACGTCCAGCGCGGCGGTGTGCAGCTGTTTCCAGTGCACCAGGTCGGTGCTGACCGCGTGGCCCCAGGTCGTGCGGCCGTGCACCATGCTGCCCGGCGTGTGCTGGAAGTAGAGGTGGTACTCCCCGTCGAAATACACCAGACCGTTGGGATCGTTGATCCAGTGTTTCTTCGCCGTGAAGTGGAATTGGGGGCGGTGAGCTTCCCGGTAGAGGGTGTCGCGGGTCATATCGTAGTGTTTCCCTGGGTATTCTGATCGGCCGGGCAATGATTGAACGCTCGAATACCGAACACCGGGCGTTCGGCGAACATTCCGGCAAGAATTACAACGGACTGCTACTTCAGCGCTGCCCGGGCACGCGGTTCCAGGCAATGGGTTCCGCCTCGCCCTCGTAGACCGCGGTCAGCGGCTTCAGCGCACCCCGGGTCGCGTCCGTCCAGGTATCCGGCCGGGGATGGCGCGCCAGGTAGGCCTGGATGCGACCGGGCAACTGGTGATACAGGGGGATGTACCACAGGGTGATCACCGTGCGGCGCTGGTCGCTCTTGTTCCCGTGAGCCGCGTGCAGCAGCCGGGAATCCCCGATGACCAGGTCGCCGGCCTTGACGGGAACGTCCATCTCGCCCGGGGTAGGCTGATAAGCCGGATGGTCAGGATCAGCCATGGCCCGCAGGTCGCCCGTGTGCGCCTCCTCGACATACCGGTGAAGGGGATGGCGGTTCAGGTGGGATCCGGCGATCACGCGGAGGCACCCGTTGTGCCGGTCGGTATCGACCAGGTAGTACATCAGGAAGACCTGCTGCGGCGGCGGCTCGTAGCTGCAGGGATCGTCCCACCCCCACCAGTCCTGGTGCCAGAACAGCGCCGGGCTGCGGGGCGGCTTGCTGATGACGTACCCGGAGGACCAGGTGGGGCGATCGAACCCGATGCTGGCCAGCGCCGCCAGCGCGGGAGGATAGGAGACCAGTTCGGCGAAGAACACGTCGTCGAAGACGCTGACCATGCTGCCCGTGGACTTCTGCTCCTCGAAATGGGACGGGGACTGGGCGTCAAGCAGCCGGTCGGAGACGGCCCGCACGCGTTCCAGCATATCCGGTTTAAGCACATGTTCTATAACGCAGAACCCGTCCCTCAGCAGTTGGTCGTACTTGTCTTGCTCCGCGCATTCTGTCATGTGCTTCTTTCCGCTCCTGTATTCGTTCTCGGCGGCGCCGCGATGGACGGCCGTCACACGTTGGTCTCGATCAACTGGATGCTGTGGGCATCCAGGCGGGTGTAGTCCACCACATCGAACCGGTTGCCGTCGACGTCAGTGAGCAAGAGCCGCGTATCCGACGCCCAGTGGGTGTTCTCATGGCCGCGGATGACGAACTCGCGCTTGCCCCGGTCGGTCATGACGTCCCAGTAGGTGACACCGTATTCCATCTGTATGGAGTTCACCCGTTCGATCGTCGCCCGCAGGTACCGGTGGGCGAGCTCCTCCTCGATAACCTTGCGGGAATCTTCGTCCAGGTCGTTCAGGTCCTTGATAAAGGCCACTTCCTCGTTCTTGATGTCCAGGAGCGACACATACCGGTCCGAATGGACCATGGGGGAGGCGTTGACCGGCCGGACGCGGATGTAGGACCGCTCGTCGCGGACCGTCATGCGCACCGTGTTCTTCGGCGCCCGGAAGACCCGGATCTCGCTCGCCTGGTAGGGTTCGACGGGGGCGTTCTCGATCCCTGTCTCGAATTCAAAGGTGTCCGGCGCGTCTACGCCAGGTTCATCCGGCATCTCGATCTCCCCGCTTAAGAACTATGTCCGTTGGCGCCGCGGTTCGGGTCGGCCTTGCTCCCGCCCACGGCCATGACCGCGGTGCTTGCCCGCTGCGTTTCGACCATCCTGTAGAAGTGGCCCTTCATATCCAGCAATTCCGCATGGGTGCCCGTCTCCACGATCTTTCCCGCGTCCAGCACCACCAGCCGGTCCGCGCGGCGGAGGGTCGAAAGCCGGTGGGCTATGGCGAAGGTCGTCCGGCCTTTCACGAGGTTGGCGATGGCCTCCTGGATGAGCTTCTCCGTGTGGGTGTCCACCGACGAGGTGGCCTCGTCCAGGACCAGGATGCGTGGATCGTGGATGATGGCCCGCGCGATGGCGATCCGCTGCTTTTCGCCGCCCGACAACTCCTTGCCATTCTCGCCGATCTGCGTGTCGTATCCGTCGGGCTTCGCGCAGATGAAATCGTGGGCGTTCGCGATCCGGGCCGCCCGCATGATCTGCTCGATCGAGGCGTCCGGACTGCTGTACCGGATGTTCTCCGCGATGGAGCCGCTGAAGAAATAAGAGTCCTGCAGCACGACGCCGATCTGCCTTCGCAGGTCCTTCAGGCCGATGTCCCGGATCGGCACGCCGTCGATCATCAGGCCGCCATCGTCGATATCGTAGAACCGGCAGAGCAGGTTGGTCATCGTCGTCTTGCCCGACCCGGACTTGCCCACCAGCCCGATCATCTCGCCGGGCTGCACGTGGAGGCTGATGTCGTGGAGAACGGGCTTGCCCGCCTCGTAGGCGAAGTTCACGCCTTCGAATTCCACCTCGCCCTTCATGTCCTTCATCTCGACCGGGTCGTCCCGGTCCTCGGTTTCCGCGGGGGTGTCGACGATTTCGAAGACCTTCTCCGCGCCGCTCATGGCCCGGCTCGACCAGGTGTTCAGTTCGCCGAACCACCGAAGGGGTTCGTACAGCATCCAGAGGTAGGCAATGAACATGATAAGGGAGCCGGTGGTGAAGGTGTCGTCAATGACGGCGATGCCCCCGTAGTACCAGACCAGGATCATTCCGGACGATGTCAGCATGCTGACCGTGCTGAAGAAGACGGCCGCTTCCTTCTCGCTCTCGTAATCGCCCCGGAAGACCCCTTCGTTGCTGCTCCTGAACCGGCGCATCTCCCGCTTTTCCTGGACGAAGGTCTTTACGACGCGCACCGAGGAAAGCATCTCGCCCGCCATGCCCACCAGCTTGCCCCAGCGATAGTATTTCGTCCGGAACGCCCGGATCAGCCGGACCCAGAAATACCCCCCGCCGATGACGAGCAAAGGTATGGGAATGAGCACCATGAGCGTCAGTTGCCAGCTGGTCACGAATAACAGGACCAGGATGCCCACCAGGAGCAGGAGGTTGGTCAGGATATAGGGCACGCCGTCGACCAGGAACCACATCATGCTTTCCGTGTCATTGGACACCCGTGAGATCAGGGACCCCACCTGCCGCTTGTTGTAGAACTTCATGCTCAGGCGGGAGAGGTTTTCGTACAGGTCCTCGCGGACGGACACGATCACGCGGCCACCAAGCCAGACGGAAAGGCGGTCCTTGAAGATCTCCAGGACGAAGGATACGAGGCGGATGACCGCGTAGGCGACGACGAGCAGGTAGAGGAACGCGAACGGGTCCCCGGCCACACCGTCGGCCGGGACGCCGCCGGCCGGGACGCCAAGCACATCGTCGATGATGCGCCCCATGATATAGGGCGGGCCGAGTTCGGCCAGGGTGAACAGGAGCGACAGGAAGACCATCAGCGCGAGCTTGCCCTTGAACGGCAGGGCGTATCGGGCGATCCGCTGCATCATCGCGAGCCGGTTTGTGCACGCCGAACAGATCCCGTTCGGTTCGGGCAGGAGGCGTCCGCACCGGTCGCACCGGGTCTTGTCGACCTCCCCCTGCATGTCGACCGGATCTTCCTTGATGAGCTGGTCGATACCCCGGGCGATCCGCGCAAACTTGGCGCGCTGGGACGGGGTGTAGCGGATGACCTCGACGTCTTCGTTCCCGATCACCACGTTGATCCGGCCCGAGCCGACCAGTTCCTCCACGGCGGCGCTCTTGGCGTCGGACAGCTCGATGGACGCGTCCCCGTTTCCCGTGCCTGCCCCGTTCGAATCGAACCGCAACAGGCGCTGGTCCGTCACCAGGAGCCAGCGTTCCTCGAACCGCAGGTCTTCGGTAAGGTCGGTCGCCGCCGCGATGCGGATGGACTCTCCTTCCCGCAGCGCCGCCTGGCAACGGTCGGCCAGGGCGTCGGGCATCCGTTCTTTGTAGGTGGCCCTAGTGTCGGTCATGCCACCTCCATGATCTCGGATGTGGCTTTCTGCAGCCGCACCAGGTGATGGAAGTGACCGCGGTTGGCGATCAGTTCTTCGTGGGTGCCTTCTTCGACGACCCTGCCCTGCTCCAGCACCACCAGCCGGTCGGCGTCCCGCAGCGTGGACAGGCGATGGGCGATGGCGATCGTCGTGCGGCCCTTGATCAGCCGAGCGATGGCTTCCTGGAGCTGCTTCTCCGTCTCGGCGTCCACCGAGGACGTCGCCTCGTCCAGGATCAGGATGCGGGGGTCGTGAAGGATCGCCCGGGCGATGGAGACGCGCTGCTTCTCGCCACCCGACAGCCCCGTGCCCTTATCCCCGAGAATCGTATCGTATCCATCGGGCTTCGCGAGGATGAAGTTGTGGGCGTTGGCCGCCCGGGCCGCCGCCATGATGTCCTCGAAACTCGCGGCGGGCTTGCCGTAGGCGATGTTCTCCCGGATCGTCCCGTTGAAAAGGATCGGTTCCTGCAGGACGACCCCGATATGGCCCCGCAGGTCCTCGAGCCGGATGTCCCGCAGGTCCACGCCGTCCAGCGTGATCGAACCGTAGTTCACGTCGTAGAACCGGCAGATGAGGTTGATGGTGGTACTCTTCCCGGCGCCCGACTTGCCGACCAGCCCAATCATCTCGCCGGGCCGGATATGGAGATTGACGTCGCGCAGCACCGGCAGCGCGGCGTCGTACCCGAACGTCACGCCGTGGAACCTGATCTCGCCCCGCGTCTGCAGCATCTGCTTCGCGTTCTTGTCCTCGTAGTTCTCCGGTTCCATGTCGATAAGCTCAAAGACCCGTTCGGCGGCGCTCATGGCCCGCGTCATCCAGCTGTTGACCCGGCCGAGCCACCGCAGCGGTCCGTAGAACATCTGCAGGTAGAAGTAGAACAGGATCAGTTCGCCCAGGGTGAGTTCCTGTCCGAGCACCTGCCCGCCCCCCACCAGCCACACCACGATGAAGCCCAGGAAGTTCAGCAGGCCCATGGTGGAGAAATAGTAGATCCACTGTTTCTCGGTCCAGTACTCCAGGGCGAACATGTCCCTCGCGTTGCGTTTGAACCGGCCTACCTCCCTGTTCTCCTGGGCGAAGGCCTTGACGATCCGTATCCCCGACAGGGATTCCTGGATGTGGGTGAAGAAACCTTCCCACTGGCGCCACATGCGGGTGTAGTAGGTCCGCAACCTCCGGTACAGGACCCGGCCCCAGATGATGATGAGCGGCACGGGGATGAGGATGTAGAGCGTGAGCACCCAGTTGGTGTAGAACAGTATGCCGATGATCCCGAGCGTCGTCATCCAGCGGAGGATGAGGAAGGGCAGGCCGTCCACCAGGAAGCTGCGCACGTTCCGGGTGTCCCGCGTCACGCGCGAAAGCAGGCCGCCCGTCTTCTGCTTGTCGTGGAAGCCCAGCGAAAGGTATTCGACGTGATGGTACACCTGGGCCCGGATATCCGCCACCACGCGGGCGCCCACCCAGGCCGTCAGCCAGCCGTTCGCCATTTCCCCCAGCCAGCGGAGGACGAGCAGGCCGGCCATGGCCGCGACGAACCAGAACAGCAGGTCCACGTCCTCGTTCGCGAAGGCGTCGTCGATGATGAGCTGCGTTATCTTGGGCGGCAGCAGTTCCGCCACGCTGAGCACTGCGAACAGCGCCACCATGGCGATGGCCTTGGTCCGGTGGGCGCCCAGGTAGGCGCAGATCCGCTTGAGCATGCTCCACTTGCTGACGCAGGCGGGACACAGCCCGTCCCGGGTGGGCAGGCGCCTGCCGCAGGTTTCGCAGACCACCCGGGGGAATTCCGTCTTGACCTGGAACGGCTTTCCCTCGATGTGCTGCTCGATGCCGCGCTGCGCCTCGTTGAAGACGTCCACGCGGCTCTGGGAATATCGGATCAGCGGAATCGTGTCATCGGCCGTGGAGACCTCCAGGCAGGAGCCGCCTACCAGGGGTTCCACCGCCACCCTGGTCAGGTCATCCAGCGGGACGGCGATGTCGTCGCCGGCGCCGTTGAGTTCAAGGGCCATGACGCGGCGGTCGGTTACGATGAGCCAGGAGGGCTGGAACCGGCCTTTCGCATCCAGGTCCGATTCCAGGGTGATGTGGATTTCTTCGTCGGTTTCCAGTACGGGGTAGAGTTTCTTTTGAATCTGATCCGGCAGGGGATCGGCCAGGCGCATGTAACTTCCTTTGGGACCTTGCTGCGGGGCGTGCCGACTTGAGGAATGAACGGAACCGGTCATATATCAATAAAGTGGATGCATCCGTAACGTTTCACTGCTTCGAATGCGAATTGAAGTCCTGGGACAGGGTGAGGAAATCGCGGCTCGCTCCAGTTCGTAAAGGTACACTTTCTGAGCCCGAAAATCAAGGAAAAGCAGCCTGCCGAAATCGTTTATTTACTGTAAATACTTTGATTTACGTCCGCTGGATCTTACATTGCCTGAGATGACTCCACACCGTCTCGAAAGCCTGCTTTCCCGCTTCGCCGGCCTATCCATCATGGTCGTGGGCGACTTCTTCCTGGACAAGTACCTGGTCCTCGATCCGGCACTGGACGAACCGTCCCTGGAGACGGGGCTGACCGCGCGCCAGGTCGTCGCCAGACGCTGCATGCCCGGCGCCGCAGGCACGGTCATGGCCAACCTGCACGCCCTGGGCGTCGGAGACCTGTTCGCCGTGGGGAACACGGGCGACGACGGGGAGGGGTACGAGCTCAGGCAGGGCCTGGCGGCCATGGGGGTCCGCCTCGACGGACTGGTCGAATCCCCGGACCGGTTCACGCCCTCCTACATCAAGCCCATGAACCGGGAGCCGGGAGGAGAACGGGAATCAAGCCGCATCGACATACAGAACCGGACGCCCACGCCGCGTGACCTGGAAGACCGTATAATCGGATTCATCGGAGACATGACGTCCAGGATGGACGGCGTGGCCGTCCTGGACCAGGTGGGACAGCGCAACACGGGGGTCGTCACGGACCGGGTCCGGGATGCGCTCTGTGGCCTGGGCAGGACATTGCCGGACAAGGTCATCCTGGCGGATTCGCGCGAACGCATCGGCGAATTCCGCCACGTCATCCGCAAGGGAAACCGGGACGAGATGCGCGGGGCGTCCGAGGATCGGAGGTCGGGTGTGATGCGCGGTGAGGGCGTGATTCGTGGAGCGGAGGAAGAAACGACACGGCCGGTTTACGTCACCCTCGGCGCGGACGGCCTGCTGCTGATTGACGGCAATGACAGCCGGCATGTACCCGGCATACGCGTTCCGGGACCCGTGGACACCGTAGGGGCCGGGGACAGCGTCACGGCCGGGATCGTGGCCTCGCTGGCCGCCGGCGTGACGCCCTTGGAGGCCGGCCTGGTCGGCAACCTCGCGGCTTCGGTCACCGTCCGTCAGCTGGGTGTCACGGGAACGGCTTCGCCCGCGCAGTTGGTAGAAGCATTGAAGATGCTGATGGAAGATAAGAAGACGCCGGGCTGAGGGGGCCGTATCCAGTTTCGGAGTTGCGGCCGAACAGTTGGTTCGGCACGGCAGGTGGTACGGCACGAATTGAATCGTCTAACCCGGTTCTACCTTCCAGAAATTGAAGACCACAGAGGCGGCGACCGGAATCCACTGGATGTTCCGGTCGTTGAAGGCGCGAACGTATCTCACGTCCAGCGCCAGGCCGACCGTGTCCGTAACGGGCATGTGCACGCCGCCGCCCAGAAGGACACTGAAAGAAGCCTCTGAACTGAACGCGGTCAACTTCGTGCCGCGCACGGTACCGAAGAACCGGTCGATTGCCCTGGCGTAGCCGATGCCGCCGATCCCGTAAACGGCCGCGGGGGTAGTGGAGGTCTTGTACATCAATCCGAAGTTGGCGCCTTCCAGGCTTACGTTGGCATCCACGTCCGGTCCGAGTCGCTGCAGCGCTTCGTCGGTCAGGCGGCCCCGGTCGTGCCGACCGGGCTCTACTGAAAAGAGGTTGTCATGGCCGTTGAACGCGAGATGAAGGGATTCGGAAACGCGTACCGTCACCCCAAGGAGAAATAAAGATCCCCTGGTTTTTCCGTCCGCAAAATCGCCTAGAGGGATACTCCTCCCGCCACCCAGGCTGATCGACATGCGCTTTTCGGGGACCTGGGCGACTTGGGCGACCTGGGCGAATCCCTTGCCGGTTGCCGACAACGAGATTACGGAAGCCAGTAGGATGATGAAGACTTTCTTCATGCCTGCCGCCCGGGACTGGCCGCCAGGGCCGTCAAGGACCGTCGGTCCGCTTCTCATGCGCATTATGACTTTTGCGCACCGGCCTTTTCACGGGTCCGGCGGCCACTCAGATAGGCCTTCAGCTTCGGTGGGAAATCCCGCTTGACCAGCTCCTGCCGCAGCGCCCACTGATCTTCGGCCGCCACCGGGGACGTCTCCCTGATTTCGCCGCCTTCCATGATCAGGATGGGTTCGCCGTCCCGGTAAAGGATCCGGTTGGTCGTGATGCCGGGCACGCGCCGCCCGGGTGTGATGATGCCCACCAGGTTCAGGGGGTCGGCGGCGCTGATGGCTACGAGCGTGCCCTGTTTCTCCTTGCGCCGGATGCTCCGCAACAAGGTCACGGCTTCGCCCAGGGCGTACTGCTCGCCCCAGACGCCGTTCACGAACCGGCCGCCGCGGATTTCTCCCCGGGCCTCCATGCGTCTCAGCACCCGCACCAGGTCCCGCCACGGCGGCGAGGTGTTCTCCCGCTCCGTCAGGCGGCGGAACACGACGCCGTAACGGGCGAGCGCGACGCGGGCATAGGCCTCGAGATCCTCTTCCGCGTTGCCTTCCGCCGGCACGCGGGACGTCAGACCCCACCGTCCCGCCGTCGACAGGTCGAAGGGATTCCGGCGTTCCCTTCCCCGCCTCGACTCCCGGTGACGCGACGGTACCAGCAGGGCCCGGAGGCCCGCGAAACTGTCGGAGGTCGCCATCCCAGCCGATACCAGTTCCGCCACGGCTTCCTCGGCGTGGGTCCGGAGGAGGCCCGACTGCGAGGTGATGTCGTCGAAAAACACGGCGCCCTGCCGGGTCATCAGGTCCAGCACCGTCTTCGCGTAGGTGGAAAGCGGAAGGTCTTCGTCGCCGGCCGCGCCGCTCAGGGACATCCACAGCGAACGGTTCATGCGGTCCACGATGGCGATGGGCGTAGACCGGATCGGACCGGCCGTCTTTCCGTGTTCACCGTTCGACCGGTGGGGACGAAGCCGTCCCCAGGCGTACTTGCCGGAAAGGCACAGGTTGTCGAGCCAGGCGTAATCGTAGTCGGTGACGCGGGACGGCAGGATCTCGCTCTCCCAGGCCGCGGCCGGCGCCTCCACGCCTTCCAGCATGCGAAGCACGGCCGTCACGGCGTCGGCCCCCTTGAGCCGGGTGTCGGGCGCCAGGTGATGCCAGGTGAAGAGAAACTGCATGAAGTCGGCGGGTGAAACGGGCTGGATCTCCCGGCGCAGTTTGGTGATCGTGAAGCGGTGGATCCGGGCCAGCAGCCGGCGCTCGCACCATTCCAGCACGTCCGCGTCGGCGTCCGGCGAAAACTGTCCCCTGAAGACGAACCCCTCCTGCTCCAGGGCGGCCAGCGCCTGGTCGACCTTGCCGACCGGCATGTCGATGGACCCGGCCAGTTCGGCCGCCGTGACCGGACCCAGCGTCTCCAGCCTGCCCCGTATCAGTTCCACCAATGCGTATTCTGCCAGTACGTGTTCTTCCGTGGCGGATGCGTCGGCCGGCCTGGCCGGCTCGGTCGGCTCGGATGCGTCGGCCGGGCGGGCCTGCCTGGCTGCGGCCTGAAAACCCTTCCCCAGGTTGCCTCTCACGTCGTCCGGGATTTCCTCCGCCGGTTCGAACCGCCCCTGCGGATGCACCCGCTCGAAATGGATTCGCCGTTCCAGGGGCGTCCACAGGCGTTTCCCGCCCTCCGTCACGAGCGTGGCGGCCCGGAGGTCGCCTTCCAATACGTTGTAGTATTCCGTCCAGCTCCCGAACTGATCGCCCTTGCGCCCCTCTTCTTCCGTGACATACCCAGCGAGCACCAGGGCGTCGTGGAGTTCGTCGGGACTGCGCACCTCGGGCCAGGCGTCGCCACGCACGGTGTCGATAGCCTCGGGGTCCAGGCGTCCCAGGTCGCTGGCGACCGCGGGGTCGAGCCAGCGGCGGTTCCGGACGGCGTTGGTCCGCCGCTCCTCGAGGGGCGCGTCGTCCAGGAAAGCGTAGGGCCGGGCGTTGAGGATCTCCTCGGCCATGGGCGAGGGCTCGCGCAGGTCCCGGGCGTGCACGTTCATGTCTCCGGACTTCATCGTCTTCAGGACAGTTTCCAGGGTCTCGACGTCCATGGCCTCGTGCAGGCAGTCCTCGATCGTCTGGCTGACCAGGGGATGGTCCGGCACCTCCCGGTCGCCCGCGATGTTCTCCAGGCACGCGATCTGGTCGGGGAACACCTGGGCGATCAGGTCCTCGGCCACGGACCGCTGAATCTGTGGCGGCACCCGATCGCCGCCCCTGCGCCGCAGCACGGCCAGGGCGGTGGACGCGTTCCAGCGCCAGCGCACCTCGAACATGGGCGCGTCGAGAAGAGCCTGGACCAGGACCTCCCGGACCGTCTTGGCGTTGAGGTAGCTGAAGACGTCGTCCAGGGGGAAGCTGTGGGTGGCGCCCAGGGACAGGATGATGGCATCCTCGTTGGCCGCGGCCTGCAGCTCGAAGTTGAAGGTCCGGCAGAAACGCTTGCGCAGGGCCAGTCCCCAGGCCCGGTTGACCCGGCTTCCGAAGGGGCTGTGCAGCACCAGGTGCATGTCGCCGGCCTCGTCGAAGAACCGTTCCGCCACCAGGTCCTTCTGCGAGGGGATGACGCCGAGGGCCGCCTTGGCCGCGCCGAGGTACTCCGCAATCTGCGTCGCCGCGACGTGGGAGACGCCCGCGGATTCCATCAGCCAGTCCTCGGCCTCCCGCTTCCATTCCGGGTCGAGCTTCCCTTTTTCCGAACCCACGTCCATCCGGCTCGCCACCTCTTCCCTCAGCCGCGACAGGGAAGCGGAGAGTTCGACCGTCCTCCCCGGCGCCTCGCCGAACCAGAAGGGCATGGTGGGCGGCAGGCCCTGGGCGTCCTCTACGCGGATCTTGCCCTTCTCCACGCGCAGGATCCGCCACGAGTTGTTCCCCAGCTGCACGATGTCCCCGGCCGTGCTCTCGATGGCGAAGTCCTCGTTCAGCGTGCCGATGAAGGTCTCCGTGGGTTCCATAATCACGTCGTAGTCGAACTGGTCGGGAATCGTCCCGCCCGACATCAGGGCGTTGATCCGGGCCCCCTTGCGGCCCCTGACCGTACCGTTCATGAGGTCCCGCTGGATGTAGGCGTGCTTGCGGCCCCGGCGCGGCGTATAGCCCTCGGCCAGCATGGACACGACGCCGTCGAATTCCTCCCGGGACAGACCGCGGTAGGGATAGGCCTTTCGCACCAGGTGGTACAGATCGTCCTCGCTGAAATCGCAGTTGGCCACCTCCGCGATGATCTGCTGGGCCAGCACGTCGAGGGGCTGTTCGGGGATGATGATCCGGTCCAGCTCGCCCCGCCGCACCGAGTCCATGATGGCGGCCGCCTCCACGAGTTCGTCCCGCGTCAGGGGGAAGAGGCGGCCCTTCGGCGTGCCCGTGATCGTGTGGCCCGAGCGGCCCACCCGCTGGATGAGCGTGGCGATCGCCTTGGGAGAGCCGATCTGGCAGACGAGGTCCACGGCGCCGATGTCGATGCCCAGTTCCAGGGAAGCCGTGGCCACCAGCGCCTTAAGCGCGCCGGCCTTGAGCCGCTGTTCGGCGTCGTGCCGGTGCTCCTTCGACATGCTGCCGTGGTGGGAGGTGACGTTCTCGGTGCCCAGCCGTTCGCTCAGGTGGCGGGCCAGCCGCTCCGACATGCTCCGGGTCGTGACGAAGACCAGGGTCGTCCTGTGCCGCAGGATGAGCTCCTCGAGGCGTTCGTACACCTCTTCCCACACCTCGTTCGACATGACGGCGCCGAGGGGGGAACGGGGCACTTCGATCTTCAGCTCGAGTTTGCGCCGATGCCCGGTGTTGAGGATCTTGCAGCCCTTGCCCTTCGCGTAGCCCGCGCCGGAGAGGAAGTGGGCGATCCGGTCGATGGGTTTCTGCGTGGCCGATATGCCGATGCGCGTGAGCGGACCGGAGGTAAGCCGTTCCAGCCGCTCCACCGAAAGGGCCAGGTGGGATCCCCGTTTGTTGCCCACCAGCGCGTGGATCTCGTCGATGATGAGCGTGTGCACGTTCGGCAGGATCCGGCGCCCGCCCGCGCTGGTCAGCAGCAGGTAGAGGCTTTCCGGCGTCGTCACCAGGATGTGGGGCGGATGCTTCGTCATGGCGGCGCGCTCGCTCGTGGGCGTGTCGCCGGTTCGGACCGCCACGCGGATCGGCACGTCGGGCCGGCCGCGCTCCTTCAGAATCGCCTGAATGCCCTTCAGCGGGACCTGCAGGTTGGCGTGGATGTCGTTGCTGAGGGCCTTCAGGGGCGAAACGTAGACGATCTGCGTGCCCTCGGGCAGCGATCCGTACTGGCCCTGGCGGACCAGGTCGTCGATGGAGGACAGGAAGGCCGCGAGCGTCTTGCCGGAACCCGTGGGCGCCGCGATCAGCGTGTTCTGACGCTGCTTGATGACCGGCCAGGCGCGCTTCTGGATGTCGGACGGTTCCTCGAACCGGTCCTCGAACCACGCGGCCACGGCGGGATGGAAGAGGTCGTTGGTCATGGGAATTCTGGTCTGAAAGATCGGTTTTAAGGTCCAGTCGCGAAATGGCGCACAGCGCGGTAAAGGAAAGCACTACGCCAATAAAATTAATTGATTTCTATGTGCTAATCAAGTGTTAAGTATAGGTCCCAGGTTTAGAAAGACCATCGCGGCCGACGATAACTAGTAAGCGATGGCGTAGATCAGCAGGACGGTCCCCAGGATGAGCGCGATCAATCCCCGGTTCCGGGTGGTGAGCCCGATCCGCTCCACCGTTCTGCCACCGGCCCAGACGATCACGCCCGATACGAACAGGTAGATTCCGACGGCGATCAATAATGCGCTCATGATGCTGGCCCGATGTTGAGACTATGGGGTACGGAGAAACGTCAGGTCAGCAAGGTAATCCCGATGGTGTTTATGACCACGCCCACGGCCATGGCGATCTTGCCGCGCCGGGGGGTGGACAGGCCGATACGTTCCATATTGTTGCCGCCGGCCATGGCGAGCAGGCCCGTGATGAAGAGAAACATGCCAATAAACATCAGTGGGAAAATAAAGACCGCGTCCAACACTTCGCTCATACCGGTGGCTCCTTATTGAATCACGCCTCGTACAGCACCGGACAATACGCGGGATCGTCCAGGTGCTGCACGTAGTAGTCGGTGCGGCCCTCCACCGGATGCGTGTTTTCCGTCCGCAGGTGAAAGGCAAAGCTGCGGCGCGGCGCGTCCGATACGTTCGGCCCGCTGGCGTGGTAGGTGTGGCGGTCGTGGTAACTGACCGCGCCGGGAGGCAGGACCGCACAGGCTTCTTCCCAGTTTTCTCCCTCGGGTACGGGGATGTCCTTTTGCTGCGCCTCGTGGTCGTGGCCGAAGAAGTCTCCGCTGTCCAGCAGCCCCCAACGGTGCGAGCCCCGCAGGAACCGCATGGGCCCGGACGCCTCGGTCACGTCGCTCACGGCGACCCAGGCCGTGAACAGCTCGCCCTCCAGGTACCTCCAGTACTGCTTGTCCTGGTGCCAGCCGACATTGCCCGTCACCCCGCCGTCTGAGCCGGCAGGCGGCTTGTAGAGCATCTGCGAGGCCCACAGCTGGACGCGCTTCGCCCCCAGCAGGGCGGCGGCCCAGCGCCCGATGGCGGGGTGCGAGGCCAGTTCGTAGATGGTCCGGTCCGACAGGTGCGCCTGGTCGATCTTGCGGATGCGCTTCGGGTCGTCGCCCGGGTTCCATGATCTGCGCGACGGTTCCCCGGTCTCGTATTCGCCGTCCATGACCGCGTCCATGCGGGCGGTCACCCGTTCGATCAGATCGGCCGGGATGATGGGCGGCGACAGGTAGAAGCCGTCCCGTAGGTACAGGTCCCGGGCGTCCGGGGGGATGGCGGACTTCGGCTCCGAGGGAACGGCAACCTTAGGCATGGAACTCGTCATCTTGTCCTCGTTCGTCAGGCAGCGCGCTACGCCTCAGGAAGCGCGCTCTTGTACGTCTTGCCGTCCCGCGCCTCGTCGAATTCCTCGTTGGCGCGCTTGAGCAGTGCCGGGTCCCGCAACAGGTCCAGGCCCGTCAGCGCCAGGGCCTTGGCGGCGAAGAGCATCCCCCGGCTGCCGATGCTCGAACCGGAGGAGGCCACCATCTGCCAGCTGTGGGCCGGCGTGCCCAGGGGC
Organism: Gemmatimonadota bacterium; assembly: GCA_026702745.1. Lineage (NCBI taxonomy): Bacteria > Pseudomonadati > Gemmatimonadota > Gemmatimonadota bacterium. The sequence continues at coordinate 4,674 of JAPPBT010000071.1, read as the reverse complement.
CAGCAGCAGGTCGTGAGCTGCCCCGTGGGCGCGATCCAGCTCACGTCGCCCACGTCCGTCGAACCTTCCACGTGCGGCGGGGTATCGGTATGGGGAAGCACCTGCGTCCAGAGGGGATTCTCGATGCTCTCGGCAATGGAATCCTTGACCGTCGATTTCTCCATCCGCTCGTAGGCCGACCGGACCGCGTTCTCGGGAAAAGTCGCCTGGAGCTGCCGGGCGAAGCGCCGCTCCTCGGCGGAGAAGGCGAGGTCGTTCACGGCCTGCATGTTCTTCAGCATCAGGTCGGAGATCGTGCCGTTCGGCAGGACCTCGTAGGCGCCCCCGATGAACTCGATATCGTGGGTCGTGCCGCTCATCAGCGCGGCGCCCTTCGCGATATCGAGCACCCGTTCGTACATCTCGTCCACCTCGGCGCGTTTCGGCGACCGGATGTAGTACCACACCTGGGCATAGGCCGGCACCACGTTCGGCGCCTCCCCGCCGCTCGTGACCACGCTGTGGATGCGGGCCTCCGGGATCACGTGCTCCCGGAGATAGTTCATGCCCACGTCCATCAGCATCACGCCGTCGAGGGCGCTGCGTCCCTGGTGCGGCATGGCCGAGGCATGGGCGGCCACGCCGTGGAAATTCACCTTGAAGGAGTTGAGCGCGAGGGACGAACCGTTCCAGACCAGGTTCGTTGCGCCGGGATGCCAGGTGATGGCGGCGTCGAGGTCGTCGAAGACGCCGTCGCGCGCCATGAGCACCTTGCCCACCACCTGCTCTTCCGCGGGACAGCCGTAGTACCGGATCGTGCCGCCGATGCCATCCCGTTCCATCGCGCGCTTCAGGGCCTTTACCGAGCCCAGGCACGCCGTGCCGAAGAGGTTGTGGCCGCAGCCGTGGCCGGGGCCGCCCGGTTCGATGGCTTCCCGCTCGGCGGAAACCGTCTGGGACAGGCCCGGCAGTGCGTCGTACTCCCCCAGGAACCCGATGATGGGATCTCCCGAGCCCCAGGTGGCGACGAAGGCTGTTTCCATCCCCCCGGCGCCCCACTCGATGCTAAAGCCGTCCGCTTCCAGATCCTTTGCCTGCAGTTTCGACGCGTAGGTCTCCTGCATCGCGATCTGCGGATGGTCCCAGATGTCCATGGCCATCCGGGACAGGTCGTCGTCCTGGTCGCTTATGTAATCGATAATCAGTTTTTCCGCGGTCATGGTCGGGCTCTCCGGTCGGTGCGCGGGATATTCGTGGAAAATGAGGGATTTCGGATGTCGATGCGGTATACAAGGGTATATTATAACTGTCGTTAGGCAGACATGCAACGTAGATGCGCTGTAGATACATTGTAGATACGACTACACCATGTAGATACGACTACACCATGCGCCAGTTCGACCGGAAATTCGGCGAGCGACTTATCGAAGATTCGCCCATGACGCCGGCGGTCTACCTATTCAAGGACGAGCAAGGCACCGTGCTGTACGTCGGCAAGGCCGCGAACATAAGGCGGCGCCTCCAGCAGTACCGAAACGCCTCGCGCCGCAAGGTGCACCGCAAGATGCGGACGCTGGTCCGGGAGGCGAGCACACTCGAGATCATGCCGCGGGATTCGGAACGGGAGGCGCTGCTGCTCGAGAACGAACTGATCCGCAAGCTGAGGCCGCCGTACAACGAGGACGGAACCTGGGACTTCCTCTATCCAGCCCTCGGCCTGGGCGGCACGGAGAAGCAGGTCCTGCTCTGCTTCACGACCCATGTGGATGCGTGGCAGGCACTGGACCTCAAGTGGTTCGGCGTGTTCAAGTCGCGGCGGCGCGCCCTGGCCGCCTTCGACGCGCTGGTCTACGTGCTGAAGCTGATCGGACATATCGAACCGGTCCGGCATCTCCCGCCCCACGAACGGATCCGGGGTTCCCGCCTCACCGGCTTCCGCCAGGTGCCGACCGAGGTCGTTGCCTCCCTCGAACGCTACCTGTCCGGCGCCGGGCCCGACGCCCTCGTGCCCCTGACCCACGGCCTGCTGGAGAAACCCGTCGCCCGCCTCAGCGCTTCGGAAGTCCAGCGGAACATCCGTTTTCTGGCGCACTTCCACGAGCAGGATCTCGCTCCGCTGCGCGCGGCCATAGAATCGGCAGGCCGTCCGGGAACCTACATACCGCAGGACGAACGGGACGCGCTGTTCCTTGCCACGGATGAGCGTATCGCCGATAATAAAGATCACATCGCTGGAGACTCACCTGTTCAGTAGTTTAGCAGAAAGGATGACTATGACTGAATCAATCATATCCACTAATGGACGAACCACGCTACCTAAACCCGTGCGAGAGGCGCTTGGGTTGAAAATGGGCGACAGGATTCGCTATTTAGTTGATGGCAGAACGGTCCGCATTCTCCCCGTACGGCCGATAGATCGTCTGTTCGGCATGCTCAGATACACCTCGGTGCCAGTCACCATTAAGGAGATGGAGAGAACCATTGGAGACGCCGCGAGTGGAGACGCCGCGAGCAATGAATAACATTCGACCAATAGTGTTCGACCTTGGTAAAGCAATGCACATTCATCCCGACTCAGAATACTAATTTCACGGAAATCGAGACCAACCATGTTCAAAAGCGTGAAACACGATGTGTGGGCTTTCGACGCGGAATGGGTGCCTGACCCCGACGCGGGGCGCCTGCTCTACGACCTGCCGGCCGATATGCCCGACTTCGAAGTCGTCCAGGAGATGTGGCGCCAGAACGGGGCCACCGACGAAAAGCCGCGGCCCTTTCTCAAGTATGCCATGTCCCGCCTGGTCTCCATCGCCATGGTGACCCGGAGCCAGGATCCCCAGGGCAATGTTACGATCGACCTGCGCGTACAACCCCGGGACCCGGACAACCCCGACGACTGCGACGAAGCCACGATCCTGTCCCGGTTCCTGGAAAGTGTGGGCCGTCGCCTGCCCCAGCTCGTCGGCTTCAATTCCACCGGATCGGACCTGCCGATCATGATCCAGCGGGGGATCATCAAGGGCATCACCGCGGCCGGGTTCTGCAAGCGGCCGGACAAGCCGTGGGAGGGTTACGATTACTTCTCGCGGGCTAGCGAGTGGAACGTGGATCTGATGATGGCCATTGGTGAGTGGGGCAAGGCGCGCCCTTCCCTGAAGGAGATGGCGGTGCTGTCGGGCATACCTGGCAAGATGGGCGGTTTCGACGGCGACAGCGTCGCCGAGGCCTGGCTCGACGGCGGCATCCGGCGCATCGCCCAGTACAACCAGCACGACGCCGTGACGACCTACCTCGTCTGGCTTCGCATCGCCCATTTCGCCGGGTTCTTCAACGACGACCAGTACTGGGAGGAACAGGACCTGGTGCGGTCCATGCTCGAAGAGAAGGCGAAATCACCGGAGAACGTGCACCTGGCCGAATATATCCAGGAATGGGACCGGCTCAGGGGGACGGTGGGGGAGGGGTGATGAATAGGCTGGCCAGGCGCGATCCCGCTGTTCGGTCAATCTGATCCTGATCAATCTCTCTGACTTTCATATGAACATTTCCAGGCACCACGTCTTGAAGCCGTGATTCCGGTAGAACTTGAGCACGCGGTCCAGGTCCATGGTGGCCGAGTGTACGCGGAATCTCCGGATGCCGTTCCGCCCGGCAATCTCCTTCATGCGTTCAACCAGCTTTCCACCGATTCCCGCGCTTCGGTAGGGTTCCCTGACGTACAGATCGTATATTTCGAGGTGTTGCTCCCCCTCTTCGAATATATACAGGTCGCGGCTGACGTGGACCTCGCCGCGGCTGTACCCGATGACTTCGTCCTCTGCGACGGCCACGAGCAAATAGGGTCCCAGGGCTTCCCTTATTTCGTCCGGAGAACTGGGTCCGAAGCCGTATGTTTCCCCTTCGGATTCCCAGTCCAGGTCCAGCTGATGAACGGCTTCCACGTCATCGGGTTCGCATTTGCGTATGACCAGGTTTTCCATTTGTGCGTCTCTCCGGGAATCGTGTTGGAATCGTGTTGGAATCGCGTTACCATGTTGAAGTAACTGATGTCGACTTATATTGAGGAATGATAATGGTTAAATTGGCACGAAGGCGACTGTATTTTCCGGGAGGCGGGTCAAGATGAGCGATAACGCGTTGGCCGGCCGGATACGGCCTCTGCTTTCACAGCTTCCGGGATACTCCGAGAAAAACATGTTCGGCGGCGTCTGCTTCATGATCAACGGCAACATGTGCGTGGGGACCTGGAAGGGCTCGCTCATCGTGCGGCTCGAGCGGGAGAATCACGAGGAGACGCTGGCCGAACCGCACACCAGACCCGCCGACATCGCGGGACGGATCATGAAAGGATGGGCGCTGGTGGAGCCCGCAGGGATCGCGAACGAGGATGACCTGGCGGCCTGGGTGGCCCGCGCCGCCGATTATGCGGGTTCCCTGCCGGCGAAGTGAATCGACTCTCATCGAAAATCCCGGCTCCGCAGCCGCAGCGTGCGGTCCTCCAGCTTCGGGTCCCAGACCGCCTCGACCACGAGGTGGACCACGCCCTCGCCCACCTGCAGGTTGCCGGTCACGCCCATGCAGTGCAGCGTCCTGGCCAGCAGGGCGTTGCGCTCGAACACCTTCTCCCAGATGACCAGGTTCTCTACACGATGACCAAGCACGCCGTGGTCGGCCTGGTTCGCGGGCTCGCACCGC
>JAPPBT010000070.1 GCA_026702745.1 Gemmatimonadota bacterium | reverse complement strand
CGTCGCCCGCCTGGTGGATGAATCCGAGCACCTTGATAGACAGCACGGGGAGGACGCAGGGCATCAGGTTGAGGATCATACCGCCGATGAGGGCGAATAGCAGGGCCTGCCACAGGCCGGACACGAGATCGCCGGCTACGGCCGTGGCCGCAAGACCGGAAACCGCCGAAACGTCGCCGGAACCCGCCGGCCCGATAACGGCGACGGCTGCCGGAAGTTCGTCCGCGTAGACGGCGCTAACGGCCAGGGCGCGCTCCGATCCGGCGCCGCGCCATCCATCGGGGGACACCAGTACGCCCGTGATCTGCTCCGGCCTGCCCGTGTAGAAACCCGATCGGCGCATCGTCAACAGGTAGCCGGCATCCGTCTTCTCCAGTTTCTGGGGGGACACGTAGTCGATCAGGTCTTCATTGTAGGGGTAGAACTCGGCGCTGGCGAGGTTTCCCGGGAACCATTCGGGCGGCACGGCGTGCAGCGCCACGGTGGAATCGGAGATGGCGGCCTCGACGTGCCATCCGGGCACCGGGACCGGAAGATGCTCCCGGGTGCGGGCAAAGAGATCGGTCCATCTTTCATCGGCCTGGGGCGCGTCCGTGGAAACGGGCAGCGTCACCTGGTATCCGGATTCTCCCGGGAGACAAATGTCCGCGCAGACCAGCCAGGAAGCGAAGGCCCCGACATCGACCGTCCCGCCGGGCGCAAGGGCGGCCGGAGGCGTGATTTCCACGAGCAGGAGCGTCTCGCCCTCGTACCCGTAACTGGCCAGGATGTCGAGCACGATCTTCTGGGGATAGGGCCAGTTGATCTCACCGGCCTGGAACCCATCGGGCAGTGTCCAGTGTATCTTCGTGGGAAGGCCCGAATCGGCGGGATTGCGCCAGTAGGTGTGCCAGTGCTCGTCCATCTTCATCCTCAGGCCGGCCCAGAAAGGCTGCCCGGGCTTGATGGACGTCGTCTCCACGACCAGTTCGGTCTCCATGTAATCGGTGCGGACCGCCTGACCGTGTACGGACCAGGTGCCGGCGCCGAAGGCGAACAGGATCGCAACCGACAGTAATTTGGTGCGCATTGACTTCATAGCGTTTTGAGATGATTTCATGCGTTTGTTACGTGTCGCGCGGGTGGATGCCGCTCGGACTAATATGCGGCGGAACGGGTACACAAGCACAATATGGCCCTAAAAACGTCCCGGTGTCAAGCCGCATCGGGGCGCGGGTCCGGCTGCCCGCCCGCACTCACACGCCGCATTCACACGCCGAACCAGTAGTTGAACTTGACGATGAATATGTTCTCCGATTCACCGCCGAAGAGGTTGCCGAAGTCCCTGCCGATGTCCAGCGTCCCGTTTTCGTCCCGTTCGCTGCGGGTCTGCTGCCAGACGAGGAACACCCGGGAACCGGGGCGGTACTCCCAACGCAGCACCACGTTCATGCGGAGGGACTGGATGTTGAAATCCCGGTCCGAGAAATTGATGTCCGGCATCCCGTCCCCGTCGAAGTCGAGGTAACGGTAGCCATCCGTAGGATCAATGTAGGAACGCGTTCCCTCGCCCAATATGTCGAAATCGAAGCTGCTCGCCCTGAGCAACTGCTTGTAGTTGAGGTAGTCGCCCGAGGACAGCAGAGGTTGTGCGTACAGCTGCAAAGTCAGGTCGGGCGAAAAGGCCACGTTCAACCGGGTCTCCAGGGAAAAGGAACGTCGCTCCAGATCCGAGAACACGTAACGGCTGTCGTACGTAGGCGCGAAGGGCAGGGCGTCGGTCCGGGTAACATACTGGGCCGCGTTCCGCTCCCAGCTGAAATTGGGCGAAACTTCCAGTTCCCAGTTAGGGGTCGGACGAATCGTGGCCTCGACTTCCGCTTCCCACTCATGGCCGCCCCGCTGGTAGTTCTCATAGTCGAGTTCCGTCTCCAGGGAGATCCGTTTCCGGCGGTCCGTGCCGATCCCGATGTCGAATGAATAGGACCCGGGGTCCTCCATCACCGGACCGCCCCGGGTTCTGGTATCGCTGAACTCGGTGGGCCGGTAACTGGATCCCAGGAAAACGTCCCAGTTGTTGTTCAGTTCGAAATCCGCCCCGGCCCAGAACCGGCCGTTCTTGTAGTTGTTCCGCCAGGACGACCAGGACCAGGGGTCATCGAGGGCCTCGTGCCGGAAGTTGTAGAAGGTAAAGAAATTGAACCGGTAGTTGCGGAAGTAGTGCCCTGGCGTGATGTTCTGGTATTCGATCCGCGCGCCGCCGTCGAGACGTTCGCCTGAGCGCGAGAAACCCAGGTCGTTGATCTCGAACCCGGGCGATATCTGGGCGAACCAGAGCGCTCCGGTCCAGTGTTCGGCGTCCCGGCGGGCGAACTGCAATCGCCAGTTGTACCCGTTCATGGAGGTGGCGGTCGAATCCACGGCCAGCCGGGTGGCGTCGGGACGCTGGAAGTAGTGATTGCTGGACCGCTGAATCCTGATCAGCGCCTCCGGGCTTCCCTGGACGCGGCTGCCCGCCAGGTAACCGTAGACGGCCCAGTCCCGCGAACGCGCTCCCCCCCAGTTGTGCTCGAAGTCCATCCCACCGGAAAAGGCCTCGGACGTGAGGTAGTCGAAGGCGCTGTCATCCGGAAGGGCCCGGTGCACCAACGATCCGACCGCGCCGATCTGGCTGGCGCCGCTCCGGTAGTCCTTGCGGATCCGGAAAACGCCGAATTCCGCCCGGGGTTCGACCGTGAACTCCCGGATTCTGCCGTCCGTAACCGAGTGGGCCTTCCCCGATTCCCGGCCCGTGACCGCGGCCAGTGCGCCGATGGACACGCCACCCGGTGAACGCCCGGTGATCTTGGCCGCGCCGAGAATGCTGGTCTCCGTGGGTATGTCGGCGAAATCCGCATCGTCCGGCGTGCCCCCGCGGGGCTGCCGCCCGATCCGCCGGCTGTAGTACAGTTCATCCCGGCCCGACAGGCCGAACTCGAACTCCTGGGCGTCTAACACGAAAAACGGCCGTTGTTCCCGGAAAAACGTCTCGAAGGCCGAGAGGTTTATGACGGCGGGATCCACTTCCACCTGCCCGAAATCCGGGTTGACGGTAAGGACCAGGTGGTAGGATGGACTGAGTCCGTAACGCAGCCCGAACCCGCCCCGACCACTGAAGTCCGATCCGTCGAAGAAAGGGTTCCCCTGCTCGGCCTGGGCGGTCCGGGCGCTGCCGAGGACGTAGGGACGGATTTCCAGCCGGCTGGCCCCCGAAGGAAGGACCAGGCCGTTCAGACGGCCGAGGACGCTGACCCTTCCGTGCCGCAGCCGAGACTGGAGGGCGAAGTCGATCGACTCGTTCGCGGCCAGGCGCCTTCGCATGAAGTTAATGCCCCAGGACTGGGGTCCGTCCCTCGGCTCGTACCGTATCTGGGACAGGGGTATCCGCATCTCGGCGACCCAGCCCTCGCCGTCGATCGTCACGCCGGACTCCCACACGGCGTCCCACGCGTCGTCCTGGCGCACGTCGTCGTAGAGGTAGGCGTCCCGCTGCGCCCCGGCTGCGCTCACGCGGAACTGGTAGCCGGTAAGCCGGTCGTTGTTCGAATCGATGGAAACGGAGAAAAGGTCGAAAGCGCCCCGTTCGTCCCGCCGGACGAGTTGCCTGCCGATCTGCTCCGGTTGATCGTCGTACATCCGGGCGCCGATGTAGATGGCGCCTTCGTCGTAGAGTACACGGACCTCGGTGTCCTCACCGGGCTCGGCCCCTTCGACCGGCTCCCGCTGGACGAACCGTGTCGCAGGAATGGCCGCCGCCCAGGCCGTTTCATCCAGCCTGCCGTCGATCGAAATCTGGCCGGTCCGTTGTGCCGCCTCCATGGCGGGGAGGGTAGTACTGCCGGCGTCCGACTGGGCGGTAACGGTACCGGCGGGCAGGCTGCAAAGGGCCACTAGAGCGAAGATCGGTGCGGCAAGGGATTTTAAATGCATACTTTAAGCGGTTCCTTCCTGCGCGTGGTGCAGTACCGTATCAGGAATCTTCGACGATTGCGCTTTCGGTCGGGCCTGTATCTCGCGCCGGTTTGCGCCACGACGGCGCAACAAGGCTGCACTGCCCGCCACGGCCACGACGAGCGGTCACCTTATACTACAAATACCCATGGCAAAACTTTAAAATATCGGTCGGCGCGCCACCAGGCGCTAGCGGGTCCAGGTCAGGACCAAAGCCGGGGGCAGGTTCCGCACGACGAGCGCTTCGCACCGGTAGTCGGAGAACAGCGGGGTCATGTGGCGGCGAAAACGCACAGCGGAAGGCAGATAGTAGGCGTGGACGTACTGAAACATGCGGAATACGGACCCGGGTCCCAGCAGCCGGTCCAGGTTGCCGATGATCTCGTCGATTACCGGGACCGGCATGGTGGAGATGGACAGTCCGGAAATGACGGCCTTGACCGGTGGAACGCCCGAGTCCGCGTGCACCTGGAACGCCCGTGTGACGGTGTCGTGTTCGAAGCGGAGATTGGGAAACCGGTCCCGCAGCAGGTGAACGAACCGTTGTTCGAGTTCAATGCCGATATATCCGTCGTCATCGGGGAGGATATGCCTGATCTGGTCCGTGAGCGCGCCGGTACCCGGACCCAGTTCCATGACGGATTCGTTGTGCCTGATTTCCAGTCCCCTGGCCATGGCCCGGGCGAGCATACTCGAACTGGGCGTCAGGGCGCACACGCTCAGCGGGTTTTTCAGCATGACCCGGAGAAAAAGGAAAAACGGATGTTGTGCGTATCGAGACATGTACTGGAAGGATGGCAGCCGGAGTCCAAGTCTGGGCAGGAACACGGATATCGCGAAAGACCGGAGCCAATATACGGTTGCGGGCCACGGGAGGCAATACCTATCGCTATGGCTGGATACGCTGGTCCGTCGGGTCTCCGTGTACCCCTTTCCTGAAGGGCAGCAGGCCCGGATAGGGCGTGCGGTACCGGTACAGCAGATAGAGCGCGAATACAAAAACGGGCACGTTCAGCAGGAGCAGCTCGGGGGGCCAGGTCTCGATCTCGACGCCATAGCGGTAGAGGAGGAAGGCGAAGGCGTTGTTGCCCGCGTGTAGCAGCATGCACGGGAAGATCGAGCCGGTGAGGACCGCAACGGTGGTGATTACCACGCCCAGGTAGGTCGTCGGAATGATGCGGAACAGGGCCTGGTGGAACAGTCCGAATATAATACCGACCACCAGGATGAGCACGACCGGTCTCAGCCGGCGGTGCAGTCCGTGCAGCAGCAGGCCTCGAAAGGCCATTTCTTCCACGATGCCGGGCGTAAGGGCCATCATGAGCATGATCTGCCACAACGGGAAGTCGTCTGGAAGGAGCTCGCTGGCGAACTGCTCCAGCAATTCTTCCGGGAAGGGCAGGAATACGCTGGACAGTCCCACGACGAAGATCCCGGTCAACAGGGTCGACGGCACCAGGAGCAGCACCGCCAGCCATACCTGGGGCCGCACCGGGCGGATCGCCAGGGCCTGGCGCCAGTCGAGCCGGTGTACCCGGATCATGAGCAGCGAGCCCAGGAAGAAGACGCCGAACATGTTAAAGGCCCACTGTCCTTCGAGCCGGGTCAGCGCGTCTATGTTCGAAGGGGCGATGATGACGATGGCCCACATGCCGAGAAACCACAGGAGCACCCGCCGGGGAAACAGCGCGGCGCCACCCGCCAGGTCCGCCTCGTCCAGGTCCTGCGCGGTGACGAGCCTTTCCTTGTCCAGCATGCGGGACGACCACCTGAGCAGCAGGAAGGCGGCAAGCAGCATGGACGCGCAGGCCGCCAGGAGCATGGGGATATCGTAATGGCCGACCATGATTTCCCGCACGGCCACGCTGACGTTCGCGACCGGCACGACGGCGATCAGCGAGCGTAGCGATACGGCCGGGAGCAACCCCGCCGCCGTCAGGACCATGAGTCCGAGAAAAACCGGCAGGAGGTAGAGCTGCGTCTCCTTGTAGGTCTTCGCATAGGCCGAGATCAGCAGTAGCAGGGACGAAACCACGATGGCCACGGGGATGTACAGGGCGAACAACACCAGCACGGCGACGGGGGACACATCGATGTCTGCTTCCGTGGGGAGATCGATCAACCCTAGGCCGAGGTACACGAAGAGGTTCCCCGCCTGCGCCAGGGTGATGAAGAGTGCCACGGACAGGATCGTCAGCTGCTTGGCGGCGATGATCTCGATCCGGCGGACCGACGTGGTCAGGAGGGTTTCCAGCGATCCCCGCTCCTTCTCGCCCGCGACGCTGTCCATGGCAGCCACCGACGCACCGGTGAGCGTGAGGAATACGAGCAGCAGCGGCAGCAATCGTCCGAAATAGAACCCCGCCGCCTGTTCCGGCGTAGCAACGTCCACCCTTGAAAGCAGGATGGCCTCATCGGGGTCCGACTCGAGACCGCTACTGCGCAGTGCCTGGGCACGGTCCTGCTTCCTCGCGTCCACTATCCGGTCCACGAGCAGCGCGCTGCCCCTTCTGGAGTCGTCCCGGTTGGCGCGGTAGTAGACCCTGACAACGGGAACGCCCGGATAACGCTCGTCCGCCACGGTCACGATGGCGCCGTCTTCATCCCCGGGTTCCGTGGCGCCGTCTACATCCCCCGGTTCCGTGGTGTCGGCCGCGGCGCGGGCCAGGTCGAGCGAATCGGCTTCGGAACCGGTCAGGGCTTCCAGGTAAAAATCCAGGTCGCCGGATGCCAGGCTCGAATCGGGCATCGTGGCCTCCACTTCCAGAAAAGAGGCCGGCCGCCGGTCTTCCTCCCCATTCTCGGCCTGGTCCACGTTCTCGGCAGGACCGCCGTTCTCGGCAGGACCGCCGTTCTCGGCAGGACCGCCGTTCTCGGCCGGGCCCGTGTTCTCGGCAGGAGCCCCGTTTTCGGCCGAACCGCCCGGATCGTTCGCCGCGGGAAGCCCGCCCCTCGCGATGAGCGTGCGGACGGAGTCGGCGTAAGCGCCTACCACGGCGTAGCGATACGTCGTCGTATCCTGCTGTTCCTGGCGCCATTCGTTCATGAACTTGAAACCGAAGAGGATCGCAGGCAGAACGAGGAGCGGCAGGAGAATGCTCAGTACCACCGTCCGGCGGTCCCGCAGCAGCATGCGCATTTCGTTCCTGTACAGCAGTCCGATCGTTGCGCGGTTCATGCGGCCTCTTGGATGAAGGACACGAAGATGTCTTCGAGATAGTGCGCGCCGGTCCGCTCGCGGAGCGCTTCAAGGGTGCCGGAGGCCAGGATCCGCCCCTCGTGGATGATGGCGATCCGGTCGCACAGTTTCTCCGCTTCGCTCATGATGTGTGTGGAGAACAGGATGGTCTTGCCCTGCGCTTTCAGTTCGGTCAATATGGCCTGCATCTCCAGGGCGTTCAGCACGTCGAGACCGACGGTGGGTTCGTCGAAGACCAGGATCGGCGGATCATGGGCCAGGGTCCTCGCGATCGCCACCTTCTGCTTCATCCCACTGGATAGCTTGTCTATGCGGGCGCGGGCGTATTCCTCGATCCCGAAGCGCTCGACCAGTTCATCGACCCTGGCGGGGGTCCGTGACGCTTCGTATCCGTTGATCCGGGCGAAAAACTCGATGGTTTCTCTCGCGGTAAGGCGGGGATACAGCGCGGTGGTGGCCGAATAGAATCCGATGTTTTTGCGCACTTCCACGGGTTCTTCCGCCACGTCGTAACCCATGATCTTCGCGGTGCCGCCCGAGGGTTTGAGAATCGTCGTCAGCATGCGCAGCGTCGTCGTCTTGCCGGCGCCGTTCGCACCCAGCAACCCGAAGATCTCGCCCGGACTGCAGGTGAAGTCGATCTGTCGCACCGCGTGCACGGGACCACGGGATTCATCGTAATAGGTCTTGCTCAGGTCCTTCACGAATACGGGATCGTTCACGGTTGCTATCCTCTTGAGGGGTTGCGGCGCAGAAGCCGGTGTTTCAGGAAACCGCCCAGCCCGCCTTCATAGCTGCCGGTCATGATGTCTTCGTAGCGCGTGATCGCCGCGGCGATCCGCAGAATGATCCAGATATACAAACCTTCCATCAGCAGGGTGAGGCCGATCTGGGGCCAGTGGTATACTCCGCCGAGTGCTTCCCGGAATACCAGGCAAACGTTTATGATGGGCACGCAGGCCAGCCAGGTCGTGAGTTCCAGGCCGGGGAACTGCATGAAGACCGCGGGTACCAGGATCATGACCGTTACGAAGGGACCCGCCAGGGACTGGGCGTCCTTGAACGTCCGGGCGAAGCTGGCCACGACCATAAGGAGGGCGGAAACGAACAAGGCGAGGAGTACGATGACCACGAAGATCAGCGGAACGGCGGACCACGGGATCGTGAAGCTCAGGTCCTGGATCCGGTCGCCCAGGAGCGGTGCCATGAGGGTACGCATGGACAGGCTCATGGCCAGGAAATTCAGCATGCCTGCCGTGGTCGAAAGCGTGGCCACGTACAGGTACTTTCCCGCGAGGACATTCACACGGTCCGTCGCCGCCGTCAGCGTGGTCTCCCAGGTGGCACGCTCGCGTTCTCCGGCCGTCGCGTCCAGGGCGGGGTACATGCCGCCCACGATCAGCATGATGATGACGAGGATGGGCACCGCCATCCCCAGGATGAAGCGTCCCATGTCCCGGCTGGAGGAAACGTTCTCCCGTTCTATCCAGATCATCTGGTAGGCCGGACCGTCCAGCCCCCGTTCCCTGCCCGCCCTTTCCAGGTAGGCCGTCCGATGGCGGTTGACGACGTCTTCGACCCGGCTCATGGCGATCCGGCTCCGGTCCTTAGACGTGTCGCCGGTCATGCGGACCTCGATATCGTCTGCGTTACCCTCGTCGCGGAGAACGAGTTCGACCAGGAGATCCAGCCGGCCGTCACGAATCGCGTCTTCGACGGCTTGCAAGTCTGCGGCCGTCACGCGGTCCAGGCGGTCTATGCGGTCCGCAGCCTCGATTTCGCGGACGAGGGCGGCGCCTTCCTCCACGTCGCCCGCGATCATTACGCGGGCCGTGAAGTTCTCCGTCTGGCCGATGACGAAGGACAGCCCCGTATAAGCCACCCAGAGGAGGACCGGGTACATGAACAGGGGCACCAGGACGACGTTGATGACGATGGAGCGTTCACGCAGGGCGCCGCGGAGTTCCCGAAGGAATACGAGACCGGTATCGGTGAGATTGAGCAATACGGCGTCCTGTTCGCGGGACGTGGACTAAGCTACTGAAAGGACCGGCGGACCCAGTCCCCGGCGTCGCGTACGACCTCTTCGGGATGCAGGCGGCTGCGGGCGAGATGCCCCGTCGTGCTGCGCAGCGTCGGCTGCCTCGCATCCTGGTAGCGCCAGTCCATGCTCCACCTGACCTGGTCGGTGCGGTTGGGAAGCCCCTGGTGGTAGAGCATGTTATGGAAGAGGACGATGTCTCCCGGGTCCAGCTCGATGGACACCGCCTGGTCCACGTAGGGGGCCAGGTCTTCCTGGGTGATTTCGAGGTAGAATTCGCGGTCCTCGTGCCGGGCCATGCCGATCCGGTGCGTGCCGGGAATGAACTGCATGCACCCGTTGTCCTCGCGGGCGGGGACCAGGGGAGACCATACGTTGATCATGCGCAGGGCGTCCACCGTCTCCGCGCTGTGATCGCCGTCGCGGTGGACCTTGTAGGTATATCCCCCGTCCTGGTGCCAGAGGACGAGCGTCGGGGCGTGGCCGGGCAGCTTGGGGCGGATGGAGTAGTTGGGATAGAGCCGAATTTCCTTGCCCAGGAGGGTTTCCACGATGTCCAGCAGCGGCGGGTGGAAGAACACCTCGTACATACCCGCCAGGTGGAGCTCCTTGCGGAAGATGTGGGGCGCCTTGTCCGGCGCGTCCGCGCAGATCCGGGCCAGGCGCGTCTCGAATGGCGCATCGGCGTGGTCTCTCGAGATCTTACCCTCCGCCATCAGCCGGTCCGCGAACCGGTCCACGAGTTTGCCGGCGTCGCGCCGGGCCGCCTCCACCACCCCGTCGGGGTAGAACCCTTTCAGGATCACGAAACCCGTTGTGTCGAACCGGTCCAGGTCTGTATTCGTCTCTACCGCCAAGCCAATGGGCTCCCAGTCAGATGTGCGGCATCTGTTTCTGCACCCTGGACCGCTCTCCCGGTCCAGGCCGCGCGTTTCCAGTGTTTACCTGCACATGTTTACCTGCGCACGTTTCGATACCTTCAATCTTCCTCGCGCCGCCGCCGTTTCTTTCTTTTGTGCACTTCGGCCCGTAGAATATACTCAATCTGGGCGTTCGCGCTACGCAATTCATCCTTCGCCCAGGCGTTGAGGTCATTCCAGAGCTCGGTGTTGATTCGCAGCAGCAGGGATTTCTTCTTATCCGGCACGATCGTACGTTTCCCTGTAGTCTCGCGTCAGTACAGCGAACCGGTATTTACGATTGGCTGCGTGGACGATTCGCTGCAGAGCACGGTGAGGAGATTGCTCACCATGGCGGCCTTGCGTTCTTCGTCCAGATCGACCACATGCTGGTCCTTCAGCCTTTCAAGGGCCATTTCCACCATGCCCACCGCGCCGTCCACGATCTTCTGACGGGCGGCGATGATGGCATCGGCCTGCTGCCGCTGCAGCATCACCTGCGCGATTTCGGGGGCGTAGGCCAGGTGGTTGATCCGTGCTTCCGATACCGAAACCCCGGCCGCGCCGACCCGTTCCCGTATTTCGTTGCCGAGGGCTTCGGACACTTCCTCTATGGACGACCTCAGGCTGGCGGTCTCTCCCTCGGTCAGGTCATAGGGGTAGCTGGTGGCCAGGTGGCGGATGGCCGATTCGGACTGTACCTGTATGTACTCGACAAAGTCGTCCACATCGAAACTCGCCTGGGCCGTATCTTCCACGCGCCAGACCACGACGGCTGAGATTTCGATCGGGTTTCCGTTTTTGTCGTTTACCTTCAGTCGCTCGCTGTCGAAATTCCTGGCTCGAAGGGAGATCTTCGCCTTGCTGTTGAGGGGATTCACCCACCAGAATCCCTGCTCCCTCACCGTCCCCGTGTATTTGCCGAACAGCGTCAGCACGCTGGCTTCGTTCGGTTCCAGCGTGAAGAATCCCTTGAAGCAGAATCCCAGTACGGCGAGGGCCGGTATGAAGACAAACACCAGCAGGAGCACGTCTCGGACGCTCATTTCCTGCTCCAGTACGGGTGGATTGAACGTAATGACCCAATCCATGACCACAAACGTCAAAGGAAACAGGACGATCAGCCAGACCAGCGCCCTCCAGCCGCTGAATTTCAACGGGCTTCTTTCCGTTATCATTGCTTTCCTCCTCCAAACATCGGTTGATAGGATAACATTATAATATCAATATGATATCATATTACAGGATAACAGATCGCCTGTCAAGCACACATTTTCAAATAAAGCCAAATAAAAAAGGCGCCCCTGTCGAGGCGCCTTTCTCTTTCTATTCAACTTGTTGTAGTGACCGTTCGAGTTGTAACGGCCGTTCGCATGTAACGGCCGTCCGCAGCCGCAATCAGCCCTGGGGTTGCTTCACGTAGCGCAGGTAGGGCTTCACACGGCGGATGTCGGAGTAGGTCTGGTCTGCTTCCTCGTCCGTGACCGCCGGTACGATGATGCAGTCTTCGCCGCTGGTCCAGTTGACCGGCGTGGCGAGCTTGTGATGGGCCGTCAACTGCAGGGAGTCCACGACGCGCAGGATCTCGTCGAAATTCCGGCCCGTGGACGCGGGGTAGGTCAGCATCAGCTTGATCTTCTTGTCCGGACCGATGACGAACACCGAACGCACGGTCATCTTGTCGTCGGCGTTCGGATGGATCATGTCGTAGAGCTGGGCGACTTCCTGGTCGGGATCCGCGATCAGCGGGTAGCTCACGTTCGCGTTCTGCGTCTCGTTGATGTCGCTGATCCAGCCACGGTGCGAATCGAGGGGATCCACGCTGATGGCCAGGATCTTGACGTTTCGCCGGGCGAACTCGTGGGCGATGTTGGCCATGTACCCCAGTTCCGTGGTGCAGACCGGCGTGTAATCCGCGGGATGGGAAAAGAGTATGCCCCAGCCGTCCCCGAGCCATTCGTGAAAACGAATCGTTCCCTCGGTGGTTTCAGCCGTGAAATCCGGGGCTTCGTCCATTAAACGTAACGCCATGACAGTCCTCCTGCAAAGGGCTTGCTATAGATGATAAGGTGGTGTGATCAGTGGCCTGATCCGTCTTATGGCCACGATAATATACCTATCTAGGTCAACAAAGTAAAGAATAAAATCAGCGCGTGCACCAGATCAGTCCGCGACGGACGATTTCCCGCGCCTCGGGTACGTCGAAATCGCTGGCGACGTGTCCCAGCGAACAGTGGAATACCTTCCCCTTGCCCCACGGCCTCTTCCAAACCACGGGCATCACCGTGCCATCGATCCAGGCGTCGTGATCCCCGCTGAAGGTCGTGGTCGCGAGCACTTGGTTGGACGGATCGACGTGCATGTAATACTGTTCCGAGCGCATGGCGAAATCGTCCAGCCCGGCTGTCACGGGATCTTCGTGATCGATGATGTTGACTTCGTAGTCGATGATCCCGCCCGGATGGGACACCCACTGTCCGCCCACCATGTACTGGTAGTTCGTGTTGTTGCGGAAGGCGTCCGCCTGTCCCCCGTGCCAGCCGCCGAACCCGGCCCCGGCGGAGACCGTCTCCAGGAGCGCTTTTTCCTGCGCGCCGGTGATCGTGCTCATGGTCACGGTCTGCACGATGAGATCGTACGTGGGCATGGCTTCCGCGTCCAGGTAGGCGTCGAGTGTGTCGCTTTGCGTGATATCGTATCCTTCCGATTCAAGCAGCGGGATGAAGATGTCCTGGGACTGCCTGGGTTCGTGTCCTTCCCATCCTCCCCAGACGAATAGGGCATTAGGCATGTGGTTGCTCCTATGGTTGCAATTCGCTCACTGCCCGTTGAAGACCGGGGCACCGTGGTTTCGAGTCTGTCGGGTTCGCGGATCCGGCCTGGTCTGCACGCTACGCCCGGTCCTTCCTGCTCTGCTCGCTTCCCGGCCGTCCCGCCAGCTACGCCCGTCGTTCCCAGCGGCTCGGGTTCATGCCGGGCGCGCTGGTCGACATGCCCTCCGGCTTGTTGCCGACGCCGAACTCGTAGGTCCGCATGCTGGGATCGCCCAGGAAGGGCCGGACGGAATCGGGCATTCGTTCCAGGTCGGACGGATCCCGTGGCGCCACGTCGACGATCGGTCCGGCCCAGGCCGGCCGGTAGGCCACCGCGAGCATGGCCCGCGACCGGTTGCCCCGGTTGGGCATCGTGCCGTGGAACGTCCGGTGGTTCAGGAACAACGCCGATCCCGCCTTGCAGGGTACGACCACCTCTTCGGGGTGCCGCTCGTAACGCTTGTACGGGTGGGCGTCCGCGTGCATGCAGAGATGAGACCTGGGCACGACCCGGAAGGGCGAGACGTCCATCGTCAGGTCGTCGAGGTAGTAGAGTACCCGGACGGTGATGGGGCAGCTTCCCTCGTACCCGAATATCTTCGAGCCGTAGGGCTGTCCGTCCGTGTGGAGACTGATCCCCGGCGTGCCGGGTTCGGACCGGTCGTAGGTATAGTGAATGAACACCAGGCAGTCACCGAACAACTCCTCCAGGAACCGCACCGTGGGTTCGTAGGCGATGAGTTCGGCCAGCTTCGGGCTGGCAAGGTGCGGATCCCTGCATCCCCGCTGTTTTTCGCTGTAGTCCCGTCCGACGGTTTCGAGCCTTTCGCACTCCGTCTTCAGTTCGGCCAGGTAGCCGGGAGTGATCCAGTCCGGGATGATCAGGTAACCCTCCTCCTCGATCATCCGGATACGCTCGCCCCGGGTGAGGGCGTGCCAGTCCCGGTCGTCCACGTTGACCCGTTGTTCCGCTTGACTGTGCATCATCCCTCCTTTCTGCCTTGTTGCGGGCGTCGCCGGCGCACTACAGTTCCACGCGCACGGATTCCATAGTGCGGGCCGCCTTTGCGCAGGCCACGTCGATGTCCGCCCCGCGAGCGACGGCTACGCCGAGGCGCCGGTGACCGGAGACTTCGGGCTTGCCGAAGAGATACAGGCCGGTGTCCGGTTCGGAAAGGGCGGCACCCAGGTTGCCGAACGTCATCCGGTCGGACTCGCCTTCCACCACGAGGGCCGCCGAGGCGGAAGGACCGTGCTGGCGGATCTCCGGGATCGGGAGACCCAGCACGGCCCGCGCGTGCAGGGCGAATTCGGACAGGTCCTGCGAGATGAGCGTGACCATGCCCGTATCGTGGGGGCGGGGCGAGACCTCGCTGAAGACCACTTCGTCGCCCCTGATGAACAACTCGACGCCAAATACGCCGCGGCCGCCGAGTGCGGTGGTGACCGCTGCAGCCGTCCGCCTGGCTTCCGTCCACGCCTTCTCGCTCATGGGCTGGGGCTGCCAGGAATACCGGTAGTCCCCGTCGACCTGTTCATGGCCGATGGGCGGGCAGAAACTCGTACCGCCCGCGTGGCACACTGTCAGGAGCGTGATTTCGTAGTCGAATTCGACGAACCCCTCTACGATCACCTTGCCCGCACCGCCGCGGGCGTCGTCGTGTGCGTGCCGCCAGGCGCCGGCCGCCTCCGAAGCGTGGCGCACCGTGCTCTGTCCCTTGCCGGAAGAGCTCATGACGGGCTTGACGACGCAGGGCAGGCCGATCTCGCGTACCGCGCGTTCGTAGGCTTCGCTGGACCCTGCGAAGCGATAGGGCGACGTGGGAAGGCCGAGCTCCTCCGCGGCCAGCCGCCGTATCCCCTCCCGGTTCATGGTCAGGTGGACGGCCCGTGCCGTGGGAACGACGTGATACCCTTCCGATTCCAGGTCCACCAGGACGCCGGTGGCGATGGCTTCGATTTCGGGTACGATGAAATCGGGGTGTTCCTGTTCGATCACCGCGCGCAAGGCGGATGGGTCCAGCATGTCCACGACGTGGCAGCGGTGGGCTACCTGCATGGCCGGCGCGTTGGCGTAACGGTCCACGGCGACCACTTCCACGCCCAGGCGCTGGAACTCGATGACCACTTCCTTGCCGAGTTCGCCCGAACCGCACATCAGCACTCGGGTCGCCGAAGGGGACAGCGGCGTGCCTAGCACGGCCATCGGGACTTCCTTCCGGTATGTGTTGCTGATTCCATCATTCCCGGTGCACCGCGGTCAGATTTCGTTCACCGCCGCCGTCAGTTCCTGCACCGCATCTTTGCCGTCGGCGAAGAGCATCAGGCAGTTGTCCGCGGCGAAGAGCGGATTGGGTATGCCGGCGAAGCCCGGGCTCAGGCTGCGCTTGATGACCACGACGGTCCGCGACTTGTCCACGTTCAGGATCGGCATGCCGGTCAGCGGCGTGTCTGCCGCGTCGCGGGCCAGGGGATTGACCACGTCGTTGGCGCCGATGACGATGGTCACGTCGGTCTGCTCGAAACCCGTATTGGCCTCGTCCATCTCCTTCAGGCGGTCGTAGGGGACGTCCGCTTCGGCCAGCAGCACGTTCATGTGGCCGGGCATGCGGCCCGCAACGGGATGGATGGCGAACTCCACCTCGATGCCGTCGGCCTCCAGTTGATTGGCCAGGTCGCGCACGGCGTGCTGCGCCTGGGCCACCGCCATGCCGTAGCCGGGGACGAATACTACGCGCCGCGCGCTGTCGAGCACCATGGCGACTTCTTCGGCGGTGGTGGATTTCACTTTGCCTTCGTAGAGGTCGTCGGCAGGACCCTCGTCGCCGCCGCCCGAATCGCCGCCGACTCCCGCGAACATCACGTTGGCGAGCGACCGGTTCATGGCCTTGCACATGATGCTCGTGAGGATGAATCCGGACGCGCCGACCAGCGATCCCGATATGATCAACACGTTGTTGGACAGCACGAAGCCCGTTGCCGCGGCGGCCATGCCCGAATAGGAGTTGAGCAGGGCGATGACCACCGGCATGTCCGCGCCGCCGATAGGCACCACGAGCAGTATGCCCAGCACGGACGCGATCGCCACCATGATCCAGAAGTACATGGTGTTCTCCGGCTGCATGATGCAGAGGACGCCCGCCGCCAGCCCGGCCAGCAGGAAGAGCCCTTTGAGCACGTGATCTCCGGTGAAGCGAACCGCTTTTTCGGAGACGATGCCCTGCAGTTTGCCGAAGGCGATCAGACTGCCCCAGAAGGTGACGCCGCCGATCAGCCCGGAAGCCATGGTCGCGACGCCGAACTGCATCGAGATCGTGTCCGCGGAACGCAGCGCCGCCTCGACGTAGGCCGCGCCGGCCACGAGCACCGACGCCCCGCCTCCGAAACCGTTGCACAGGCCCACGAACTGCGGCATGGCGGTCATGGGCACTTTGAGCGCCCAGATGGCGCCGATGGCTCCGCCGAGGACGATACCCGCGACGATGAACTCGAACCGGACGATCTGCTGGTCGATCAGCGTCACCACGATGGCGATGAACATGCCCAGGGCACTCAGGCGGTTGCCTCGTACCGCAGTGCGGGGATGGGAGAGCCCCTTCAGCCCGAATACGAACAGGGAGGCGGCAACGAGATAGGCGAAGCGGACGAGATCGGGGGACATCCGCCTACTCCTTTCTCTTGAACATGTCCAGCATGCGGTTGGTCACGAGGTAGCCGCCGACCACGTTGATCGTGGCGAAAACCACGGCGGCGGTTCCCAGGACCGTGGTCAGCGTCGAGTACTGGGTCCCGGCCGAAAGGATGGCGCCGATGATCGTGATCCCCGATATGGCGTTCGAGCCGGACATCAGCGGGGTGTGCAGGATGGGCGGGACCTTGGTGATGACTTCGAATCCGACGAACACCGCCAGGACGAAAATGGTCAATATGGCAATGGTTTCACCCATGTGGCACTCCTCGATTCGCTCGCCGGTCCGAGGCCGTTCAACCGGTACAAGCCCGTTCAGCCGGTACCGTCAAGTACGGAACGGACCAGTTCGTTGACGATCTCGCCGTCGCGGGTAACGGTCGCGCCCTGCACGATATCGTCGTCCACGGTCGCGTCCAGCGCGCCGTCGTTGATCATCAGCTTCAGGAAGTTCACGATGTTGTTGGAATACATCTGGCTGGCGTGAAAGGGCACGGTCGAAGGCAGGTTCAATTCTCCCACGAGGGTCACGCCATGCTTGACGACGGTCTTGCCCGGTTCCGTGATCTCGCAGTTTCCCCCCCGCTCCGCCGCCAGGTCGATCACGACCGAGCCGGGATTCATGCTCTTGATCATGTCTTCCGTCACCAGCACGGGCGCCGGCTTTCCCGGTACGGCGGCCGTCGTGATCACCACGTCGTTCTCGGATACGACGCGGGCCATCATCTCCCGCTGTTTCGCGTAGAACTGCTCGTCCATGGCCTGGGCGTAACCCCCCGATCCTTCAGATTCCGCGGTGTCGAGTTCCAGCTCCACGAAGCGCGCCCCGACGCTCTGGACCTGCTCCTTGACGGCCGGCCGCACGTCATAGGCCTGTATCACGGCGCCCAGCCGCTTGCAGGTCGCAATGGCCTGCAGGCCTGCTACGCCCACTCCGACCACGAAGACATGGGCGGGCGTGATGGTCCCGGCCGCCGTCATCATCATGGGGAACAGCCTCGGGAGGTATTCGGCCGCCATCAGCGCGGCCTTGTAGCCGCCGATGTTGGCCTGGGAGGAAAGGGCATCCATGCTCTGCGCACGGGAGGTCCTCGGGATCAACTCCATGGCGCAGGAGATTGCGCGACGGTCGGCAAGCGACCGGATCTCGGCGGCAGCGGACAGCGGTTCCAGAAACCCGATCAGTACCTGTCCCTCGCGCAGCAGTTCGACGTCCGCCATACCCGAGTCCGGATTCGCTCCGCCCCCTCTTACCTGCACGATCACGTCTGCTTCGGCGAATAACGAACCACGCTCCGGCACTACCACGGCGCCGGCCTCTTCGTAGGACGCGTCCGCGATGCCTGCCTCCCGGCCCGCACCCGCGGAGACCCGGACGGCACAACCTGCCCGTACCAGGGCGCCAACCCCGGCCGGGACGATGGATACGCGCCGTTCGCCCGGACAGGTTTCGTTAGGGACGCCGATGGTCATGTACTGCTCCGACTCCATGGACTGATCTGAATATACTGACTGATTAAAATACGCTGGCCGACTCGACGATGCGGACTGATTCGAATATGCTGGCTGTCCCGGCGATGCGGATCATGCTGACCGTGCGGACCACATGCTTGTGCTGAGTCGCGGACCGCATTGAAGGCGGTTTCGTGGACCTGGCTGCAGGCCGCGTCGCGGACCGAGTTCTATATATAAGGATTCCTGCCGGACGCGTCAACTCCCAGATTGGCGTCTTCACCGTCCGGGCAAAATAACCGGCTCGAACCACGCGCATATTGTCAGGGACCGGGCCGCGTGTTATTTTGTATAGCGCAGGCCTCGGGGATGAGATCCTGGGCGGCTAAGGCCAGGCCGTCGTGCAACGTGCGGGTTACGTACCGTTGTGGTAAACCGGCAGCTCAAGGAGTCACCATGAACGAAACTGAACGCTATGAATTCGACCGCCAGGGCTACATCGTGATCGAGGACCTGCTGGACCCGGATGCCGTCTCCTCGCTGTCGGCCGCGGTAGACGAGCTGGAAGCCCACGCGCTGGCGAACCTGGACAAGCCGCCGCGCAAGGCCAGTCCCTGGGGACCGGACTATCACCGGAATCCGGAACGGGGATACCACGTGGACGGATCGAACGCGGAGGGCAGAACCGTCATCATCGAGGACTTCTGGAACGCCGACGAGCGCTTCGACGTGTTGGTGAACGACGGGCGCACCATGGCGTATATCGGCGGGATCGTCCAGGGCAGGTCCACGATCAACAACTCCGAGATCCGGATCCGCTACCGCGGGAACCTGTCGGGACTGCACGGCGGCATGCGGCCCGAGAACCAGAAGTACCGGTACGGGTTCAACGCCAACGGAATCGACTGCATGATGGTGCGCATGGTCTACTTCATCCATGACGTGTCCCGGGAACACGGGGCGTTCTGTGTCATACCCGGAACCCACAAGACGAACGTGCCCTGTCCCTATGACGGCAACCCGGACGAGGAACCCGGCGTGGTCGCGCTGGAAGTCAAGGCCGGAGACGCCATACTGTTCACGGAAAACCTCCGCCACGGTGGCGTTACCAACCGGTCCGACCAGGTCCGCAAGACCATCCACGTGGGCTACGGGCCCTACTGGATGCTGTCGCAGAACCAGGCTACCATGGACGAATTCCCGTACGTGACCGAAGCCACTTTCGCCCGCTGGGACGACGACCAGCGCGCGCTCTTCAAGCCCTGGCACAGGCCGAGGGGCTGGACCCGAAGCAGCCAGGCATAACCACGAGGAAAGGATGGCCAAAATGTCCGTCAACCGTTCCGTCGGAAAATCGATGCAAATGTACCGGCGGGCCGAGGAACTGATCCCCGGCTGGACGCAGTTGATCAGCCGGCGGGCAAGCCAGTTCGCAAACGGCGTCAGCCCCGTCTATGCCGAAAGCGCCAAGGGCGCCCGTTTCGTGGACGTGGACGGCAACGAGTACCTGGACATGATGAACGCGGTCAGCGCCATCATCCTGGGTCACGCCGATGATGTGGTGGACGGCGCGGTGAAGGAACAGATCGACCGGGGCAGTATATACACGCTGAACGGTCCGCTGGAAATCGAACTGGCCGAGGAACTCATCGATACCATCCCCAGCGCCGAGATGGTGCGGTACGCAAAGGCCGGGGGAGAGACCTGCGCCCTGGCCGTGCGGATCGTGCGGGGGACCACCGGGAAGGACATCATCCTCTTCTGCGGCTACCATGGATGGCACGACTGGTACCAGTCCGCCAACTACCTCGTCGATCCCGAGAGCGGCGAATACCCCTTCGCCGGCATCGAGCCGATCGGCGTGCCGCGGGTGCTAGCCGGGACGGCCATCCCCTTCACTTACGGCGACCTGGACATGCTCTCGGACCTGCTGAATAAGTACGAGGGACAGGTCGCGGCGGTCATGATGGAGCCCGCCCGGTCCGAACTGCCACCTCCCGGCTACCTGGAAGCCGTCAAGTCGCTGGCCCATGAACACGACGCGCTGCTCGTGTTCGACGAGGTGTCCTGCGGCTGGCGTTTTCGCATCGGGGGGTTCCAGGAGTATACCGGTGTAACGCCCGATGTGACCACCCTGGCCAAGGCCATGTCGAACGGATACGCCATGGGCGCCGTCGTGGGATCACGCGAGGCCATGGCACCCGCCGCGTCGATGTTTGTTTCCAGTTCCTACTGGAGCGACAACGTGGGCCTGGCCGCCGCGTTGACCACCATTCGCGAGCTGAAGCGACGTAACTCGGAAGCCTTTTTCGAGGCCATGGGCCAACTGGTCAAGAAGACGATAAACGACGCCTTCGCGAGCGCGGGACTGCCCGGCGCCTGCATGGGCCTTTCCCACAATCCCGGCCTCTCCTTCGATCTGCCCGACCCGGAACTCACCCCCATCGTCTCCACGCTGTTCGTCCAGGAGATGTCACGCCGGGGCATCTTTACCCCGACCTCGTTCCGGGTCACCATGGCCCACACGGAGGGAGACGTCCGTCAACTGGGCGAGGCGGCCGCCGAGGTCTTCGGGCTCATCAAGTCAGGCCTGGACCGCGGCAACCTGGCGGAACTGCTTGAGTGCGACCTCAAGAAGGAACCCTTCAGGAGGCTGGTCAGGTAAGTTGATCGACCAGGCCGGAATGCAAGTGGTTGCGGTGTCAGCACCTGCCTGGCCTTAGTGTCCGCTTAAGGCGCGCCTGAATCCTTCAGCACCCGCTCCGCCGCCTGTTCTCCCGAACGCACGCAGTCCGGCAGGCCCACGCCCCCGTAGGCATTGCCCGCCAGTGCAAGCCCGGAATGCCGCCCGAGCAGCGATTCGATCCGCTCAACGCGCCGGCCATGGCCGACCAGGTACTGGGGCATGGCGTCCGGATAGCGCGCCAGGTCGATGTGCAGCGGCTCGCCTTCGATGCCCATCAAGTCCCGTAGTTCCCCGCATACGATCCGAAGCAGGACTTCGTCGTCGGACTGAAGCAGTTCCTGCTGAAGCATGCCGCCCAGAAACACGCGCAACAGGACGAGGCCTTCCGGCGCCCGGTTCGGGAACTTCACGCTGCTGAAGGTGCAGGCGATGATTTCGCGATCCTCAACGGCGGGCACAACGAAACCGAAGCAGTCCAGCGGGTGGGGCACGTCTGAACGCCGGTACACGAGGTTCATGACGGCCGACGACGCGTGGGGGATGGCCGCCAGCTCCTCGTAGAGTCCCGTGTCGGTACCGTGCAGCAATTCCGCGGCATGGCGAGAGGGCACGGCGAGGATGACGCCGTCCGCTTTGAAACGTTGCCCGTCGACGCAGGACAGGTTCCAGCCGCTCCCGTCACGGGTCAGGCGCGTCACCTCGGCCTGGGTATGCATGGCGTCCGAGGGCAAATGCCGCAGCAGCGCCTGCACGATGGTTTCCATGCCCCGGTCGAAGGAAGCCAGTTCGCCGTAACGGGCGCCGCTGCCGGCGGACGCCCCGCGCTGCTTTGCTGCCTCATTGCCGGCGGACACCCCGCTGCCGGCGGACGCCCCGCTGCCGGCGGACGCCCCGCTGCCGGCGGACGCCCCACTGCCTGTGGACGCCCCGCGCTGTTGCTTCGCGGCCGCGCGCCGCTTCGCGACCATGGCCTTGATGACACTGCGGTGACGCAGTTCCATCTCGAAGAACCGCGGGATGGTGGCTTTCAGGCTGAGGGTATCCGGGTCGCCCGCATAGATGCCCCCGATGAGCGGCTGGACGACCCGCTCGAGCACCTCGACGCCAAACCTCCTGCGTACGAAGGCGCCGAGGCTTTCGTCGCCGGTCGCGGACCCCCTGGGCAATACCAGGTCCAGGGCGCATCGAGCCTTGCCCTTCCACGAAAAGAGGGAGGTGGTCGCCATCGGCCAAAGGCGGGTGGGCGCCATCATCAGAAAACCGTCGGGCAATGGATGCAGCTTACCGCGATGGACCACGTGGGACCTGCGATGGGTCCGTGCGGTGGGGATGATCCGGTCCGCCACGCCCAGACGGCCCGCGAGATCCGAAAGCCAGGGCTTGGAAGTGAGAAAGGAATCCGGCCCCAGTTCGACCAGGCAACCTTCACGCTCGACCGTGCGGATCGTCCCGCCGAAACGGTCCGACCGTTCAAGCAGCGTCACTTCCAGTCCGGGATGCCCGGATTCCGTCAGCCGGTAGGCCGCGCTCAATCCCGCGATGCCCCCGCCGACCACGACGACCTTCATCGACCGCTTCCCATCTCATGTACGGCGTCTACCAGGGCGATCACGTGGTCTTCCGGCGTGCCGGGAAGAATGCCGTGGCCGAGATTGAATATGTGGCCGGGACGCCCGGCGGCCTTGTGCAGGATGGCCGCGGCCTGTTTGCGGATTTCATCAGGGGAGGCAAACAGGATCACGGGATCGAGGTTCCCCTGTACGGCCGTATCGTATTCGAGCCGGCGCCAGGCCTCGGCCAGGTCCACCCGCCAGTCCAGTCCGATGACGTCTCCGCCGGCCTCCCGCATCAGTTCGAGCAGGGACCCTGTCCCCACGCCGAAGTGAAGCCTGGGGACGCCCCGGCGAAGGTGGGAAAAGACGTATCCCGTGTGAGGAAGGACGAAAGCCCGGTAGTCGTCGGGTGACAGGCAGCCGGCCCAGCTGTCGAACAGCTGCACGGCGTGGACGCCGGCCTCGATCTGTTCGTTGAGGTAGGCCGTGACCGCCCGGGCCAGCTTCGACATGAAGGCGTGCCACACGCCCGGATCGGTATACATGAAGGTCTTGAGGTGCCTGAAGTCCCTTGTACTCTGGCCTTCGATGGCATAGGCCGCCAGGGTGAAGGGGGCGCCGGAGAAACCGATGAGCGGGATATGGGGCGGCAGGGCGGGCAGCACCATGCGGATGGCCTCGTAGACGAAGTGCTGGGACGCCGGTTCAACGTCTTCGAGCTGGTCCACGGCTTCGGCCGACCGTAACGGGTTGTGAATGACCGGTCCCTGGCCCGTGACGTATTCCAGGCGGAACCCCATCGGCTGCAGCAGGGGCAGGATGTCCGCGAAGAGGATGGCGGCGTCCACACCGAGGCGTTCCGCCGCCATCAACGTGATTTCCGCCGTGAGCTCCGGGGTCTTGCACATGTCCAGGAAATCCAGGTCCGATTTGAGTTCCCGGTAGGCCCGCTGGTAGCGGCCGGCCTGGCGCAGCATCCATATGGGTGTATACTCCGTCGGTTCGCACCGGCACGCCCGGAGGAAGGCCGACTCCCCCCGGGTACCGTACGGATCGCTCTCGAAGTGCCACCGCATGTCGGTGCGATGCCAGTAGGAGGTGTCCACGCCACCGTCCACGGCGGTACGCTTCTTGTTGACCAGGTAGCCCGCAAGGCGCGCCATGCTTGATACGAGCGCTTCGCCTCCCGTTCCGTCGGGTTCGAAGTCGACCGAGAGACGGTGGTTTCTCCAGATGTCCGTGCAGGCCGGCCCGGCCGAGCCCACGGCAATCTGCCTGACGGCATCCAGCAGGACCTCGATCCGGCCCGTGGCGGCCGCCCGGCCGAGTAAAGCGCGGATATGATCAGGATCCGTCAGTAACAGTACGGCGATATCGTCCCTGGCCAGGCCGTCAATGAAGGCGTCCACGCGCTCCGAATCGTCCGCGCTGGCTATCACGGGAATGCCGCCGCGGGCGCCGATTGCGTCCCGCAGCGACTCGTCCAATGTCGCGACCTGCAGGCCGTTGTAGTCCATTTCGTCCCCTTCCGCAGTTGAACTGTTCTAACCTACAGCCGACAGTAAAGGGGAGCAATACAATAGTAGGATGCGGGGACCAGTCCGCCAGCCGTGCCCTGGTGTGCGGGTCCCCGTCCGGGCGTGCCGGGTCCTGGCCGGCCGGGTCGTAGTTTGCCGGCTCTTTTCGGGTCCACCGGTGCTGCATGGACGTGCAAGTGCCCGCCAATCTGTGGTTGCGGGTTCACCTGGCAAATAGTACATTGCGCGGGACGACAGACCGCGGGAGGCGGGAAAGCACACGCAATCAAGGAGTTCACATGTCCGGGTCATATCGGGTCGGCATCATAGGCTGCGGAGGAATGGGCGGTTCACACGCGCGGCACTGGACGCAGAAGCCACAGACCGACGTGGTGGCGGTCGCCGACGTCAGTGAGCGAAACGCCCGCAAGCTGGCCGACGAATTCGAAGCGAAACCCTACACGGATTACGAGGATATGCTGGAGCAGGAGTCCTGTGACATCGTCAGCATCACCACCTGGCAGAACGTACGCGCCGAAATCACCGTGAAAGCCGCGGAATCGGGCGCGAAGGGCATTCTCGGTGAGAAGCCGATGGCGTCCAGTCTTAGCGAAGCCGACCTCATGCTGGCATCCTGCGCACAGCACGGTATCAAGCTCGCCATCGGTCACCAGCGCAGGTTCACCCCGCAGAACGTGGAGGCGCGCCGCCTGGTGATGGAAGGCGCGATCGGAGCGCCCACGGCCATGTTGCGCCGGGACGCTCACGGCTTGCTGAACCGGGGCACCCACGAGCTGGACGAGATGATGTACGTGCTGGGCGACCCCGCTCCGGTCTGGGTGATCGGCCAGGTGACCCGCAAGACGGACCGGTGGGAGCGCCGGGTGCGGTGCGAGGACCGGTGTGCGGCGATCATCGCCTTCGAAGGCGGGATCAGGGGCACCTACGAGAGCGACCTGCCCGATCCCGGTCTGCAGGGCGACGTCATTTACGGCACGGAGGGGATCCTGAAACGCGGCCCCGAAGGCGGCCTGCTCCTGCTGAACCGCCATGCCGGCGACTGGCAGCACATCACGCCGCCGCCGGTGGAGGCCGACCAGTATGACGAGTTCATTTCCTGGCTGGACGGCGTCGTCGAAGGACACCGAAACGACGGCGAAACAGCCCGCCTGACCATGGAACTCATGATGGCGATCTACGAATCGGCCCGCATACGCGACGTGGTCGAACTGCCGATGCAGACGGGAGACAATCCGCTGGACCTGATGGTAGAGGAAGGAGCGCTTCCCGTGGAGATACACGGCCGCTACGACATACGCGCGCCGTTCCCCGAACAGACGAACTAGTTCATGCTCTACCTGGTAGCCACGCCGATCGGCCATCTGGACGACATCACGCTCCGGGCGCTGGAGATCCTGCGCGGCGTGGATATCGTGCTCAGCGAAGACACGCGCAGGACCGGAAGGCTGCTCAAGCATTACGGGATCAGCGCGCGGCAGATGGCCTACCACGAACACAACGAGGAGCGGGCCGTACCCAGGGCCCTGGCTGCCCTGGAGCAGGAACGGGACCTCGCCCTGGTCACGGACGCGGGCACGCCCGGTATCGCCGATCCCGGATACCGACTCGTCCAGGCCGCGATCCAGGCCGAAATCCCCGTGAGCATGGCCCCCGGTCCGAGCGCGCCGATCATGGCGCTCGTCCTCTCGGGCCTGCCGGTCCACCGGTTTTCGTTCTGTGGATTCCCGCCCCGCAAGCCCGCGGCCCGGCGCCGGTATCTCGAAGCGGACGCGGACCGTGCGGAAACGCTCATCTATTTCGAAAGCCCCCACCGGGTGCACGCGCTTATCACCGACGCCCTGGAGGCGTTCGGGGACCGCAGGGCGGCCCTGGCGAACGACCTGACCAAACTCCACGAGAAAATCGACCGGAATCCGCTGTCCGTGTTGCGTGACGAGACCCGGGACCGCCGCCTGCGCGGTGAGTTCATCCTGCTGGTGGAGGGGCGGTCCGCCTAGCGCGCCTGTTCGGCTAGCGCACCTGGTCCGCCTGGTCCGCCTGGTCCGTCTGGCGCGCCTGGTCCGCCTGGCGCGCCTGGTCCGTCATGCGCTTCAGCGCCTCATCGTAGTCCGCCCGGTCGTTGATGTTGAAGAACTGATCGGCATCGCGGAACCCTCCCTCTTCCGGCACAAGGCGCAGGACGCGGACCGCGTCGAAGAACCCGGCGATTTTATATCTTTTCGCCCGGATCCGGTCTTCAATCGCCGGGACGCAAGTCTCCCGGTAGACCGCGCACAAAGGTTCCTCCCGTCCGTCGTTCACGGGGACGACCACGTCGAAGCCGGGCGATCGCTCCACCATGTACTCCAGGAACTCCGGCCGGACAAAGGGCATGTCGCAGGCGACACACAGGCACAGTGGTGTACGCGCCGTTTTGAGCGCGGTAAAGATGCCGCCGATTGGCCCGCAGCGGGGGACCAGGTCCTTCCTGCTTTCCAGCTCCAGGAAGTCGTATTCCTCCGGGGTGTTGGTGATCAGCATCATCTGTCCGGTCACCGAACCGACCGTCCGGCAGAGCCGTTCGATCAACCGGTCTCCATCGATCCGGGTGAGCGCCTTGTTCGAGCCGAAGCGGCTGCTCTTTCCCCCCGCGAGGATGATGCCCGTAACTTCTTCCTTACCAGTCATTTAATGTACTTTCCCTATCGTCTTACAACCCTGAATTTCACTTCCCGGGAACGCGCGAAAAACCCTGGTGTCCGGCCGGCCGAGACTGAGCCGGGTCCGCTTGACACCCCATACGAGCCGCCGTATATTCAGAGTATCGGGATGTTGGCGCCGCGTGTCCCGTTCCTCCGGAATCAATCCCCGTTTACGGTGCCGGCCGTTCGTGAAAGAGTATTCAATATGTGGTTCTGGTCTCATAAGCTCAAGCTCCTCCTGGTGAAGAAGGACTACGAGACCATCGTGCGCATCTGCTTCGAGCGCGTGGAACGGAAGCAGACCGACTACTGGACCCTGCGAGGCCTGGGTCTCGGACTCATGTACACCGGCCGCACGAGCGAAGCCTTCGAATGGCTCAGCAAGTGCGCGCGGGCGTATCCGAAAAAGGTCGCGGTACAGTACGATATCGGCCTGATCTACATGAAGCAGGAGTGCTACAGCGAAGCCCGCGGTTATATGCTGAACGCCCTCGAGGGCGGATACCGAACGGACGCCCTCTTCCAGGACCTGGGCCGAATCTACTGTTATCTCGGCGAATTCGAGAAGGCGACCAACTGCTTCCGCGAGGTCATTCGCCGTTCACCCCGGAACGGCGAGGCCTACAAGCTCCTGGGCATGGTGTACAAGCGGCGGACCATGTACGACGAGGCCGTCGCCGCGTACCGGGAAGCCTTGCGTTGGGATGGAGACAACTCGGAAATCCACATGAGTCTCGCGGAGATCTACGTCCGGCAGGAGAAATGGGAACTGGCGGTCGGAGAGTATCAGAAGGCGCTGGAGCTCGACGCCACCAATTTCGCGGCCCATTACGCGCTGGGGTCCATCTTCGAGATCATGGGCGAGAACGCCCGCGCGATCGACGAATTGCTCAAGGCTCATCGTATCGACGGGGAAGACGAACGAATCCACAAGAAACTGGAACGGTTGCTGATCAGTTAATCCCTGCCT
Organism: Gemmatimonadota bacterium; assembly: GCA_026702745.1. Lineage (NCBI taxonomy): Bacteria > Pseudomonadati > Gemmatimonadota > Gemmatimonadota bacterium. Next base: position 321 of record JAPPBT010000070.1, on the reverse strand, counting down.
GGGCTGCCCAACCAGCCTGACCACTCCGACCGCCTTTCGCCTTTCCGAACGCCTGGACCGCCCGTCCTATTCGGCCCGCCCACACCTCCCGGACCGTCTGCACCTCCCGGACCACCCACACCGCGTACGCCGGAGTCCGGGACTACGGTCACGTAAACGAGATCGGCACCGGCATGCAGGTCAGGATGAAGACCAGGACCGCGAGCCAGCCCAGCCACCTGCTGTGTGGGGGAAGCGGCGCCGCGTCGTCGACCGGCGCGGGATGACGGAAACCGCTGAACCTGCCCATCAACAGCAGCAGTACTCCGAACACCCACCATC
>JAPPBT010000069.1 GCA_026702745.1 Gemmatimonadota bacterium | reverse complement strand
TCTTCGACCAGTACGCCCGCCTCGTTACGTTCTTCCGTGCGCATCACGAGGCCCGTCTCCTCGTCGATCCAGGCCGTCATGGTCATCCTGCCGGGATGGCGGGGCTTGAAGGCCAGGACAGCCACCGGACGGTCGAGATGCCGATCGACGCCGGCGATCTCGAGGTCGTAGTTGGTCTGGAGCAGGTCGAGACTGCTGAACTCCAGGTTCATGTCGAGCACGTTCGAGTTCGACTGGCGGCGATGTGAATAGGAGAGCGAATCCCCCGAGGCCGTACGCCGGTATATGTCATGTTCGACGCGGATGATGATCTCGCGTATCCGGCCTTCGGCATCGGGGATGTCGATGCGGTCCCGGTCAGGACGCTGATGGGTGATGATCTGGACGTAACGGGCAGTGTCCCCGTCCGCGCTGAACCGCTGTTTCGTCAGGGTGGCGCGGTAGCTTACACGGGCCGGGGCTTCCATGATCTTCTGATAGGTGATGTCCGGATCGACGCCGTGGGCCGGCGCGGTCATCACGATAAACGCCGTCGTGACGAAACAAAGGAATACAGGCCGTAACCACATCTCGTACCACCTATTCCTTGTAGTTGACCATGACGGAACCCAGGGTACCGCTGGTAAACACGCTCTGGTCCTCGATCAGGGCGTGTTCCTGCAGGATGAAGAACATATCGTCGTCCAAAAGCGTGCGCTGGACGGACGGCGGCTCGACCGGCTGGATCGACTGCCAGATAAGCCCTCCGGCCACCAGCAACAGCACGGCCGCCGCTGCGATGAACCGGCCGGGCTGCTCGCGAGCCGGCGCGTCCTTTCCCTGCATGCCCGGCACCATGTGGGCGTGCGTTGTGCGCTCGAGCACCGCGGTCTGAACTTCCGCAACCGCAACAGGCGCGGGTTTCTCCGCGCGGCAGCAACGCAACATGCCGCGGACGGACTGCAATCCGCGCAGTTCCCGCGCGCAATCGGGGCAGGACTCGATATGGCGCGCTATCTCGGCGACTTCCTCGTTGTCGCACATGCGCTCCAGGTACCGTGTAAGCCGCTTCTTTATCTGGTTGCAGTTCATGGCGCGTTCCTAAAGATCAAGGTATCCGGCCAGGCGCTTGGACAACACGCGCTTCAACTTGAGCCGTCCGTGATGCAGCCGGGACATCACCGTACCCTCGGGACACTGGAGGATCTCCGCAATCTGCCTGTGGGAGAGGCCTTCCAGGTCGAACAGCACGACAACGGTCCTGTGCCGCTCCGACAGGGTATCCAGCGCGGCCATGATCGACCGCTTCAATTCATCGCTTTCCAGGACCTCGTGCGGGTTCTTCTCGGTAGAGGCCAGGTTGGAAACCAGAAACTGTTGACCGCCGCCGCCGTTCCGCGAGCCGTAATCCGTAAAGGAGAACATGCGTCGACGGGCTTCCCGCTTGCGGAAGTTGATGCACTTGTTGATCAATATGCGGTATAACCAGGTCGAAAACCTGTACTGCGTGTTGAACCGCTCCCGTGTCCTGAATACTTCGAGGAAGGCGTCCTGGACGAGGTCGCGCGCGTCATCGTGACTCGCGAGCATCTGGTACGCCACGGAATAGGCCTTCTCGCTGTAGCGCCTTGTCATTTCGTCGAAGGCCGGGCCGTCACCCGCTTTGGCCCGTTCCATCAACCTGCGTTCTTCCTCGCGCCGGTCTTCGCCTGCGCCGCGCGCAGCCGGTAATTTCCGTCCCTCGACCGAATGCACGTTGTTGACGGTGTTCATCCGGTTACATACCCTCCCGATCCTTTACTTTCCTACCTATTTATTAAACCCGTATACATATTTTGTTTTGTTATCTTCAACAATTCAGCCGGACCAATGCCCGTCCGTGGTATCGAAAATCAGGCCAGGCCGATTTCGTTGGATTTACGGTACATCTCGAGCGCCTTGTCGGCCTGTTTGTTTTTGTCGTAGATCGTGCCGAGATACCGGTACGCGTGCTCGTTAAGCGGGTCGTGGCGTAGCACGGCTTCGAAGTGCTCGATGGCTTCCGTGTGCTTCTCCACGTGACAGTAAGCCTTGCCCAGCTGGAGGTGTACCTCGGGTTTCGTCCGGTCCACGTCCAACGCACGGGAAAGCACCCTGATCGCGTCGTCGTACGTACCGATGGTGATGTAGAGCACACCGAGCAGGTAGCAGGCCCGGTAGGAATAGGGGTCGTATTCCAGGACGCGAAGCAGGTCGGTCCTGGCATCCTCGTACTGTCCCATCTCCACGAACAACTCCGCCCGGTCGACCAGCGTGTCCAGGTGGCCGGGATCGTTTCCCAGCGCGCGGTTGTAGTGCTCGAGAGCGGTTTCCTGGGCGCCGAGGCGATAGAACATCCTGCCCAGGCTGCCCGTCGCGCTGGCGTGTCTCGGTTGCCGTTCGAGTATACGCATGTACTGCTGGATCGCCTGTTCGATTTTGCCCTTGTTCGCGAGGACTTCGGCCCGGGTCATCATGGCCGAGATATCGTCGGACCGCTCTCTGGGCGTCTCGTCGACTTGTTGCACCGGGTCGACGGCCACTGGTCCGGCCTGCTCCTCGGAAACGGGAGACTGTTGCGCGACGATGTCCTTTAACGTATCGAAGGGCAGGAAGTGGGGGATGTTGCGGTCGTTCAGACGCAATTCCACGTTGGTATTCAGGTCCCGGGCCGTACGAGCTTTCCTGACCTTCACGTTGAAAGCGCCGAAACGGTGCAGATTCACCTTCTCGTCCCGGTGCATCGCCTCGGTAACCTCCGACAGCAACCCGTTCAGCACCACTCTTACCTTGTGCCTGGATACCTGCAGACTGGATGCCACTTCTTTTACAAGCGATTCTCTGTTCATGATGCTCCGATTGCGCCGGGAAAAGCCGCGAACGCTTCCGAAGTGCCCGCTTTTGAAGTGCGCGTTCACGCGGATCGTCGACCGCCGAACGGCGGCAATTACCGGTGTGGTCACACGGCACTTACCGGTGAATTACCCGGTGGCCGGGTACGCGAGCGCTTGCCTGAATCGGTTGGCTGTGAAGTGAATCTGTCGTGACTTCGAAAATCGTCCGTTACCGGCCGCATGTCAAGCAAGAATGAACGGCACGCGCACATTTGGCCACCGGTCGGACGCCAGGACGCGCACAGACGCCAGGCACGCACGCCAAGCACGCACGGGCGTTACGAAGGGGTATGCTCGTCGGATGCGGACACGTAGGACCGGTACAGGTCTTCGATTTCACCAGCGCTGGCCACTTCGTCGAGCACCAGGAATCCGTAACGGAGGTGAAGGCGGTCCGATGCGGGGATCGTAAGGTCTTCTTCCATGAGCGGCCCGGTGCCCAGGAGATTGCGGCGGGTAAACCACTGCACCGGATGGCGAAGGTTCCGCGGATGGTCCATCATGACCACCATACCGCCCTGGGCGCCCGCGGCGGCGACCCATCGGTCCCGCGTTCTCATGATGGATTCGTGGCCGATGAGGCCGCTGCCGCTGGTATGATGCGCATCGGCGAAGGGCGCTCCCATTCGAAGGATCAATCCGCTGTATCGGGCGGCGCGCGACGCGCCCAAGGTGACATCTCCCTCGACGGGAGTGATCACCGAGTCGATGAGCCAGAGGCAGCCGCCAGGCTGGCCAGGCTGGCCAGGCTGGCCAGGCTCACTGCCCGCGGTGATCTCCAGGAAATCGAACCGGCGCACCTCCCGGATTACCGGGCGGCCGTAGCGGTCCAGCCAGGTGAGATGCTCGCCAATGGCGACGCCGACGGTCCCGGGGTCGGATCCGGACCCGGGGTCGGATACCTCCGTGAATCCATCGTGGCGTTGTACGCCGTGGCTGCCGGGAACGGGAACGTACTTGTCCTGCTCCGGCAGGTACCAGGACCCACCCCAGAAATTCGTGTCGTTTACGTGTACCCAGCCGAAGTACAACCCCGTGTGCCAGGTGTGGTCTTCGGGGCGGTACTCACTGATCAGACTGCCGGAAGGGGTGTAAATCGGATGAAAACAGGGTTTGGGCGATTCGTCCTTCGGCAACGGGTCGGTCTCGGCATTGTACCGGGCGAGTAACTGGCGGTCCGCCTGGCCAGTCCGGCCCGCGTAGACTTCGAAGCCCTTCCATTCGTTGACTTCGAGGCGAATATGGCTTAGGTTTCTTTTGAATGCTTCCCGGGGCATGGATGGTCCGGTTTCGTGGTATATTCGAATCGACGAACCTGGTGCAGGTCCGATCGGCAACTATGAAGCTCTGCGCGGTACTGTTTTCCCTGCTGTTGATCCCCGCCTCGGCGCAAGCCGCCACGATAAGCGGATTCGTAACGGACCGCAGCAGCGGAGAGTACCTGCTTGCCGCCAACGTGTTCCTGAGCGGCACGTCCCTCGGCGCCCTGAGCAACGACAACGGATTCTACGCGATTACCGGGATTCCCGAGGGTTCCTACGAACTTGTCGTGTCCTACATCGGATACGAGACGTATCGGGACACACTGAGTATCGGTACCGAAGACTATCTCCAGCGGGACGTGGAACTCGTACCGACCGTTCTGATCGGCGACGAAGCCGTTGTAGAGGCTGAAAGATACCGGGACGAGCGGCTGGCGCAACCCGGGTTCGTCGCCCTCCAGGCCGCGGTATTGAAAGAGTTGCCCGCCATCGGGGAAACCGATCTGTTGCGCAGCCTTCAGCTCCTCCCGGGCATCCAGGCCTCCTCGGACATCAGCAGCGGCCTGTATATCCGGGGAGGCGGCCCCGACCAGACCCAGATCCTGCTTGACCAGATCCCCCTTTACAATCCCTCGCACGCCTTCGGATTCTTTTCCATCTTCAACCCGGAAGCCATCAAGGACATGCGCCTGCACAAGAGCGCTTATCCCGCCAGTTACGGTGGCAACCTCGGCGCGGTCCTCGACGTGACCAACCGCGACGGAAATCGCAACAAACTCGGCGGATCGGGCGGGATCAGCCTCATCTCCATGCGCACCATGATCGAAGGTCCGCTGGCGAGCGGCTCGTTCATGGTCTCGGGACGGCGTACGTACCTGGAACCGGTCCTGGCCTATATCCGGTCGCGCGTGGAGGATATCCCGGGATACTATTTCTATGATGTAAACGCAAAAATCAACCAGAATCTGTCCTACACCGACAATCTGGTCCTGAGCGGTTACTTCGGCCGGGACGATCTCAATCTCGAAACCAGCGAGAACGATCTTTTCAACGTTCGCTGGGGCAACTCGGCGGTCACGGGCAAATGGACGCACCTGTTCTCGCCGACGATTTTCGGCAATTTCATGGTATCGGGCAGTGACTACACGAGCCGGCTTTCGGCGAATTTCGACGGCACGGAGATTCTGTTCAGGAACAGCATTCGAGACATCAGCGTCAAGGGCGACCTGGACTATGTAGCCGATGGAGCACACGCGCTGAAGGGAGGTTTCCGCGCTACGGCATACCGGTTCAGTTTCATCAGAAGCTTCAACCAGGATGACCAGCTCGATCTCAGGCTGAAGCCCTATGTGATCTCGGCATATGCCCAGGATCAGTGGCAGGCGAGAGCTTCCACCTCGGTACGCCTCGGGCTGCGCGCGAACTTTTACAGCGAACGCGAAACGCTCGACCTGGAGCCTCGCCTGTCCATCAGTCACCGGCTGGCCGAAGGATTGCGCCTGAAAGCCGGCGGCGGGCGGTACCACCAGTATCTGCAACTGATCACGACGGAAGGCTTCAGCGGCGGTGATTTCTGGGTACCGCTCGACGGAAGCGTGTCCCCCGGACAGGCGTGGCACTTCGTTGTCGGCGCGAGTTGGGACCCGGCGCCGAGCTACCGTCTCTCGCTCGAGTCCTATTATCAGCGGCTGCGCAACCTGGTGGTCGTGGACAACACGCGGGCGGTGGGCGGCGACGAAACCCGGTCGGAGGACGTTTTCATCACCGGTGGGAAAGGCTATGCCACGGGCGTGGAGGCGTTCGTGGAGCGCATGTCGGGCAGGTTGACCGGATGGATCGGCTACACCCTCGGGTGGACGCGAAGGCAGTTCCCGGAAGTGAACCAGGGGAAGTGGTATCCTCCGAAATACGATCGTCGGCACGACCTCGTGGTTTCGGCCAACTACCGGGCCGGCCGCTGGACCTTCGGCGGCAACGTGATCTTCGCGACCGGACAGGCTTTCACGCCCGCCTCCGCCCGGTACGAATTGCGGGAAACGGCGCGGACCGGCATACGGGAGGACTACTTCCTGCCCGCGGACCGAAACACCTCGCGGCTGCTGCCATACCACAGAATGGACCTGAGCGTCAAGCAGGACTTCCGCATGTTCGACCGGAACTTTCAATGGTATCTGCAGGTGTTCAACGCGTACAACCATCGCAACGAGTGGTTTGTCCAGTATGATACGGAAGACGAAGAAGTTACTACCGCGGAAGTCGTGAAGATGCTGCCCATCGTGCCCACCATCGGGCTGAACTACAACTTCTGACCATGACGAAAACGACCAGGCTGCCTCGCTGCATTACGCCCGTCCTGACGGTCGCCCTGCTCGTTGGTCTCGCCGCCCATCCGGGTTGTTCGGGGGAGCGGGATCCGGCGACGCTATTCGGTCCGGACGAGCGCGAAACCATCGTCGTGGACGCCGTGCTGTATGTCGATCGAATACTGCCGGAAATCATCGTCACCCGGACCCGCACGGCGGATGCGGTGTCGACCGGGGACGCTACCTCGGTGAATGATGCCGAAGTCACCGTGATACAGGGACTCGCGGAGTACAGGTACGCGAGTGTCGGTCACCGGGGCCGCTACCTCCCGCCGCCCGGCGCACCGAGGGTACGCCCCAACACCGAATACCGGCTTCGCGTGCGGGCGCTGGGCGGGGAAGTCCGCGGGGTCACGAACACACCGGGTCCACTGGTAATCGATGAGATCGCCGTACTCGAAGAACCTTCCATGGAGGTTATCCGCCGTCTGGATCCCGATTCCGCCGAAGGAAACAGGATCCTGTATCAGGAGGGGCTGATCGAGGTCCGTTTCGATCCGCTCGACGTGGAAGCCTACCAGGTGATCGTCCTGGAACCCGGTTCCGAGGACGGGGGTTCTCCTCCCCTGGAAGCACGGGACGGCCGGTTGCTGCTGCCCTGGTTCGCCATCGGCTCGTCCGGCGAGCACGAAGTCGAAGTGTACGCGCTGGACCGGAACCTGTTCGATTTCCTCAGAAGCGTGGAGGCCTCCGGACAGAACGCCTTCGGTTTCGGCAGCCTGGCGGGCGATACCTTCGAAAGACCGGTCTTCAATCTCGACGGCGGGATCGGCGTGTTCGGTTCGGCCTCCCTGGATTCCTTCGGTTTCTATGTCATTCCGGAAAGTTGAAGCGGGCGGCTTCCTTGCGGTCCGATCAGACGCGCCGGCGGCCCGTTGCTTTGACAAATCTCTCCCCGCCGCCTATCTTGCATTGCCCGATTCTTTCGTTAAACAGGTCTTCCCAAAGAACTGCGCGGTTTCATGTCTGCTCGAACGCCCATAAACACCTCCGCCGGCGGATTTTACCTCCCTTTTACCATCCTGGCGATCCAACCGGATGACCTGTCCTCGCCACAGGACGAGTCCTATACGGTGGCACTCCTTGGGACCGAAGTAAAACCGGAGATACGCACCGGCCAGGATATGGAAGCGATCGGGGATCTGGCCGCTACGCAGACCTCCGGTATCGTGCTCGCCGCCTATGGACCGGAAGACCACCTGGTGGAGCGTCTCTGGCGGGTTGCTGCCGGGGTCGACGCCGTTGTGCTGGACGCGCGCCTGCTCGCCCGGATCCTGCTGCCCGGACTGAGGGACTACGAACGCGCGACGGTCGAACAATACGTCGGCCCGGAACTCGCGGTGACCGGGGATGGGGCCACGGATCCTGCGAATATCGGGGACGGAGACGCGGGCCCTGCAGCATTCGAGGGCGGGATTGCGAGCCCCGCGGAGTCCGTGGCCGAAGCCGATGACGCGCTGAAGATGGCGTTGCTGTGCCGGGCACTGCTGGGTTTGCTGGCGTCTCAGGATCCCGATACCATGGAAACGCTGATCCTTCTAGCTGAGGGCACCGGTTCGGGGCTGGAGCGCCTGCTTGCCCTGATGACGGCCCGGACGGTCCGGACAGCCCGGTCGGCCGGCCGCGGTGGTAACGGGTCCCGCAAGGACATTCCGTCCCCTTCGGGGGAAAGTCCGCCGATCGCCCATACCGCACTCGGCCCGTCCTCGATCGGCGACGGCTCGTGCGACACGGTCGAAGCGGACGGAGATCTCGATCCGATGGATACGGAGGAGTTGGCCAGCCTGTTTGAAACCGGTGGACTGTTCGAGAGCAGCATGGAAGGTTACGAGCAACGACCGCAGCAGGTTTCCATGGTACGCAGCGTCACCGGCGCGTTCAATGAAGGCGAGGTGTTGCTGGTGGAAGCGGGTACGGGCACGGGGAAATCGCTCTCCTACCTGACGCCGGCCCTTATCTGGGCGGTGCGGAACGATCAGCGGGTCATCGTATCCACCAACACGCGCAACCTGCAGGAACAGCTGTTCTACAAGGACCTGCCGTTCCTGCTGGAGCATCTGGGGCTGCCTTTCCGCGCCACCTTGCTCAAGGGCCGGTCCAACTACCTGTGCCTGGACCGGTGGCGGCAGGTCACCCGGCGGCCCGCAGACTATCTTACCGCGGAAGAACGGGAGGCGGCGATCCCCCTGGCCGTGTGGGCGCGGGAAACGCAGACGGGGGACATTTCGGAGCACGCGGGATTCAACCGGGGCGCCGGAGCCGGCCTGTGGGAGAAAATCAACGGCGAGGGGACCGCCTGCCCCCGGTGCGTGCTCAAGGAAGCGTGTTTCGTCAATCGTGTCCGAAGGGCGGCCATGGCTTCCCACGTGGTGATCATCAACCACGCCCTGCTCTTCGCCGATCTCCAGTCCGACCATGCCGTGCTTTCCCGGTACAGCCATCTCATCATCGACGAGGCCCACAACCTGGAGCGCGCCGCCGTGCAGCACCTGACCCTGGAGGTCGGAGGCTGGCGCATGCGCCGCGTACTGGGCAGGATGCATGCGCCGGAATGGGGCGGAACCGGTGTGCTGGCGGGGCTGGACCGGTTGGCCAGGAAAGCGGCGGAGAACCTGGAATGGAAGTCTCCGCTGGCGGCGGGCACCCGCATGGCCATCGACCGGGTCACGGAGGTGAACCGCCGGATCGAGGACTTCTTCCGCATCGCCAGCGACGAGGCGTTCGGTCAGTCGGTCGACGGGTCGGCCCGGCGGACCAAACTGAGGTACCGGGCCGAAGACGAGTATGCCGGTGTCCTGAGGTCATCGGCACAGGTGCTCATCGAGGGTCTTTCCGTCCTGCGCGAGTCCCTCGGCATGCTCCACGCAACGCTGGACCAGGTCCACGATTCGTGGTTGGACGACCGGGAATCACGGGGGAACGCCATCGTGGCCGCCATGGATTTCTGCACGGAAATGGAAGAGGCCCTTTTCGTGCTGACGGAGGCGAACGAGGAAGAACAGGTCTACTGGGTCGAAGCCACCAGGTCTCAACCATTGTCCTGCGTCCTGATCGCCGCCCCGCTTCGGGTTGCGGACCGGCTGCACGACGATCTGTTCCGCCCTTTGCGAACGGCCGTGCTCACGTCGGCCACGCTGACGGTCGGGGATCGATTCGACTACCAGATCGAGCGCCTGGGGCTCGACCGGATCGATCCCCGGCGGATCCAGGTGCGGGGGATCGGTTCGCCCTTCGATTACGCGGACCAGGTGCTGGTCTGCGTACCCGGCGCCTTTCCGACGCCCCGATCCGATTCGTTTCAGTCCGAGGTCAGCCGGCTCATCCTTGACCTGGTCGTCTCCACCATGCGGAGCACCCTGGTGCTGTTCACCTCGTATGCCCAGTTGAACCGGACCTTCCAGGACATCGAGCCGGAACTTGCGGAACACGGCGTGGCCTTGCTGGCGCAGGGCACGTCCGGACCGCGCTCGCTGCTGCTGGATCGTTTCCGCGGGTCCGATACCGCCGTATTGCTGGGTACCGACAGCTTCTGGGAGGGGGTCGATGTGCCGGGGGAGGCGCTGGAGATGGTCATCCTGGTCAAACTGCCCTTCGCGGTGCCGACCGAACCGCTGGTCCAGGCACAGGTGGAACGTCTGGAAGACGCGGGGCACAACAGCTTTTTCGAATTCCAGGTACCGGAGGCGGTCATCAAGTTCAGGCAGGGCTTCGGCCGGCTCATCCGTTCCACCCGGGACTACGGCGTCGTCACGGTTCTGGACCAGCGGGTCGTCAGTACGGCGTACGGACGCCTGTTCCTGGAATCCCTGCCGGCGGGATCGGAGATCTACCCCGATGCGGACGGACTGGTGGAGGGCGTGACCTACTGGTTCCGCGCGAAAGAAAAGCGCCGGGTCGTACGCGGTTCATTGACCACGAAGGTTGCGCGGTAAACGTGGGTTACGCGAAATGAGTCAGAAAACTACATCGTCCCAGACCGCGATCGGATCCTTGATCGTATTCGGCCGGATGATCAAGCTTTCCCACAGCGTTTTTGCGCTGCCCTTCGCGATGGCCGGCGCCGTCCTGGCCGCCCGGGGTCATGGGATCGAAGTACAACAACTGGTGTGGATCGTCATCGCCATGGTGGCCGCCCGGAGCGCGGCCATGGGATTCAACCGGCTCGCGGATCGTGTGATGGACGGGAAGAACCCCCGCACGTGGGACCGGGCGTTGCCGAAGGGACGGATCGCGCCCCGCACCGTCGCCCTGATCGTGGGCGTGTGCTGCGCGCTGTTCGTCTTTTCCGCCTACCAGCTCAACGAACTGTGCCTCAAGCTGTCGCCGCTCGCCCTGCTGGTGATCCTGTCGTACTCCTATTTCAAACGCTTCACCTGGGCCACCCACCTGGTCCTGGGCCTCGCCCTCGCCATCGCGCCGATGGGGGCGTGGATCGCTGTAACCGGCACCTTCGATCCCGCGATGCTCTGGCTGTCGGCGGCCGTGTTGACCTGGGTGGCGGGCTTTGATATAATATACGCCTGCCAGGACTACGAATTCGACGTCGTGCAGGGCGTCCACTCGATACCCCGCCGCTTCGGGGTCCGGCCGGCTTTGGTGGCAGCCCGCCTGCTCCATGCGGCCACGGCCGTGTTCCTGCTGGTCGTCTATCAGGTTTTCGATCTGCACGCGCTTTATCTGTTCGGCACCGTACTGGCAACCGGGATGCTGGTCTACGAACACACGCTCGTCAAGCCGAACGACCTATCGAAGATCGATGTCGCCTTCTTCAACACGAATAGCCTGGTCAGTGTCGTCTTTTTCGTGTTCCTGCTGGGTGATATCCTGTGGCCGATATGAGTACCGCAGACGAAAAGTCCCGGCACATCCGGCGCATGTTCGATCGCATCGGACACCGGTACGACCTGCTCAACCGCCTGCTGAGCGGATACGGCGACGTCTGGTGGCGCAGGGCCGCGGTCCGCGCGTTGAACGCGTCCGCGGACGACCTGCTCCTCGACGTGGGCATCGGCACGGGTGACCTGGCACTGGAAGCGCTGAAGGGCCGGCGGAAGCCGCGGTTGATCGTCGGGGTGGACGCGGCGATGCGGATGATGCGGATCGGACGGAAGAAGTCGGAGAACGCCGCGGGGCGGGCCATCCGGTTCGTCGGGGGAATTGCTGAAGCGCTTCCCTTGCGGTCCGGGGTCTTCGACGGCGCGATGGTGGCATTCGGCGTGCGCAACTTCACCGACCGCGTCGCGGGTCTGCGAAACATCCGGCGCGTGTTGAAGCCCGGAGGCAGGCTGGTGGTGCTGGAGCTTTCCGTACCAAGGTATCCGGTGATTCGCCAGCTGTACCGGCTCTACGCCGTACATGCCATACCCTGGATCGGCGGCGTGATCTCGGGAGACGCGGACGCTTACCGGTACCTGCAGGTCTCGGTGGAAGCGTTTCCGGAGCGTGAGCGCTTCCGGAAGCTCATGGAGGACGCGGGTTTCGTGGACACGGGCTGGCGTGACCTTACGCTGGGGGTGGCCACGGTCTACTGGGGGGACAAGCGGTCATGAAACATGTTATCGTCGCCGTCACCGGCGCCAGCGGCGGACTGTACGCGCTCCGGCTCCTGCGCGCGCTGCTGGCCGGCGGCCACCGGGTCAGCGTCGTGCTGTCCGGCTTCGGCCGGTACGTTCTCCGGGAAGAAACCGGCCTGGGATCGGGCGATGACCTGCAGGACGGATTGGCCGGTCTCTACGGAGACCAGGTGAGGAAGGGTACGCTCGCGGAATTCAAGATCGGGGACCTGGCGGCTTCGATCGCAAGCGGATCGGTGCGCACCGACGGAATGGTCGTCATACCGTGTTCCATGAAGACGTTGTCCGCTATCGCCCACGGCACCTCTTCCTCCCTGATCGAGCGGGCCGCGGACGTCACGCTCAAGGAGGCCCGGCCGCTCGTGCTGGTACCCCGGGAAACGCCGCTCAACGTCATCCACCTGCGCAACCTGCTCGCCGCCGCGGAGGCCGGCGCCCGCATCGTGCCGGCCATGCCGGCGTTCTACCAGAAGCCTTCCAGCTTCGACGACCTGGCCGACTTCATAGCCGGACGGGTTTTGAACCTGCTCGGCATTGAACAAAGCCTCTTCACCCCCTGGGACGCACCATCCGGCGAAAGGAAATCCGCGGAATGAAAGACAAGGATATTCACCGGATGATCTCCATCCTGGAGGACGAGACGTCAAGTTGGACCGAAACGGCGTTGACGCTGGTGGCCGAGCAGACCCGGCGCGATCCGTTCCGCATACTGATCGGCACCGTCCTCAGTCTCCGAACGAAGGACGAGACGACCGCGGAGGCTTGCGAGCGGCTCTTCGGGCTGGCCGACACGCCCGCGGCCATGCAGGTCCTGCCCGAGGAAACCGTGGACCGCGCCATCTATCCCGTGGGGTTCCATGCCACCAAGGCGCGCAACATCCTGCAGATCTGCAACATCCTCGTAGAGGAGTACCGGGGTGTCGTGCCGGACGAGATCGACACGCTGGTCACTTTGCCCGGCGTGGGCAGGAAGACCGCAAACCTCGTGGTCACGATCGGTTACGGCAAGCCGGGCATCTGCGTCGACACCCACGTGCACCGCATCTCCAACCGCTGGGGATACATCGCCACGAAAAACCCGGACCAGTCGGAATGGGCCTTGAGAGAAAAGTTGCCTTCCGAATACTGGATCCGGTATAATGACCTGCTCGTCATGTATGGCCAGAACCTGTGCAAGCCCGTTTCGCCCTTCTGCAGCCGCTGCCGCCTGTCGCCCTACTGTGAACAGGTCGGCGTGGACAAACACAGGTGACGGCGCACTCCGCGTATCCGGCGGAATCCGCGAGTCCGGCACAATCCGCGCATCCGGCGGAATCCGCGAGTCCGGCGCACTCCGCGTATCCGGTTTAATGAAGGAGAGGTATCAATGGCAGCATCACTGAACACCCCCAGGGGGCTTGGCCGCACGCCTCATATCATCGCGGCGTTGTCCGTACCCGTGAGCGAAGCGGGTGAAATCGACTTCGACGTCTTCGCCCGGGACCTGGAAAGAACCGCGGAGCACGGGATAGAACCCGCGGTGCTCATGGATACCTACCAGATCAACCACTGCACGCTGGAGGATCAGGTCAGGGGGCTGGAAACGACGCGGGAAGTCATGAACGGGCGGGCGTTTACGGCGGGCGTGTACGTGGAGGACGAAATCCAGGGAGACGGGGTCGAGGACATCATCCGTGCGTACCAGGCCAAGATCGAGCAACTGGAGAACCGTTACGGTGCGAGTCCGATCGTGTTTCAGACCGAGCGTTTGAAGGATGCGGACGCCGCCACCGTGGTCCGCGTCTACGAGGGACTGGCCGAAGCCTCCCGCGGCGGCCTGAAGGCGTTCGAACTGAGCCCGGTCTTCGCGCCGAACGGCTGGATGTTCCCGGATGACGCCCTGATCGAGATCCTGGCCGGGGACAAGTGGGCGGGCGCGAAACACTCGTCCCTGGATCCGTCCATGGAATGGGTGCTGCTTAGGAAGGTCCATCGCATCGGTAAGATGCTGTACACGGGGAACGACTACGATTTCGCCTCCATGATCTTCAACGGAAGCGACGCGCTGCTGGGCATCGCGACCTTCATGCCCGACAAGTTCCGGGAACTCGCGGATGCCTTGCGGGACGGCGATCTTGCGCGGTACCACGACCTTGGGAACCGGATGGAGTTCCTGGGACGAGTCGCCTTCCAGCCGCCCGTGCCGGCCTACAAGCACAGCGCGGCCATGGTGAAGAAGATGCGCGGCTGGTACCCCACGGACTACGTGTTGCCCGATAACCCCCTTAGGCGGGACGAGGCGCACCGGGAAGCGCTGCGCGCAGCCCTCGAAAACCTGGACATCCCCTGCGGCTAAAGCGGCCGCTACCGCCGGGTGTACCGCGCCAGGAGACTCGAGATCTCCCGGGTCAGTTCACTCGTCTTGTCGTCGTCGTGCGATAGCGTGCTCTCAAGGGCGTCCGCCAGGGCGGCGATCTCATCGCAAAAGGCCTTGTGTTCCCGGGCATGTCTTGCAAGTGCGGCGCGCAGGTCGGCGAGAATCTCCGCCGCTCTCACATCGGGATCGCCGGGATCTTCCGCTTCCACGTGCTGGCCGGGATCTGCCGTCGCTTCTGCGAGCTGCACTTCTTCCGCCGCTTCCACCTGGTCTTCAGTCGTTTCCTCGTGATCCGTAACCGCCGGGTCGTCCACGAGTTGTGCGCTTTCCGCGTCCACCGTGCCCTCCGTGTCCGCAAGGTCTTCCGCAAGCTGCTCGTCTTCCGCCGTTTCCGCGACTTCGTCCCCGCGTCCGGGCGTTTCTTCCATGCTGCGTCCGGGCGTTTCTTCCATGCTGCGTCCGGGCGTTTCTTCCACGTCGTCTTCAGGCGCTGATCCGCCAGCGGCGTTCACCTCGTCCGGACCGTTTCCGGCTTGCGATTCGAAGGAAGACTCCGGTGATGGCTCGATATCTTGGGGCGCCCGGCCGTACTCACGGCGCGGCGTACCGTTCGAATCAGGAATCGCCGGCGCCGAATGGCCGACCGGCGGATGCATGAACAGGTCGATGGATTCCCTGGACACGAAGTACCTGCCGTCCTCCATGTAGTACTCCAGCTTGCCGTCTTCGCACATCTGCGTCACCTGGTCGGGCAACCTCTTCATTATATCCGCAGTTTCCGTCAAGGTCATCCACTGCGTCTCCGGCATCTTCTCCTCCCGCGCTTGTTGAAACCTTTCTCGTGTGCTCGCGATTTGGTCCGTTTTCGAGTTCGGATCTTCCGTCGTTACCTAGAATACCTCTCCGGCTACCTGCCTTCCGTCAATTCGCAACTGTAATCTAACGCTCAACAGTGCTTTGGCAAACACTTCCACGCGGTATTCGTCGGGGCCGATTCTTAGATTCGTGCTTAAAATGCGCGTTTTCCGCAGCGACACGCGGCGGATGCTGCGGTCCCGGCAGACCCCGTCGACGTACAGCCGGGCGTCCTGGGTCCAGGTGCTGAACGCCCTGATCTCATGGCCTTTGAATTCCGTCCTGCATTCGACGCCTTCCGGGTTCGCCAAGTTTATTCAACTCCGTTTGAAATGCGTCGAACCGCTCATCACGCATTGGCCGCAGTCCTTGTTGCGGCAGGTCTCGAGATCGATCTGCAACAGGCCCTGTTGAAGAACGGCCCGGTCGATGGATGCCTTCTTTTCAGGCGTATCGATGAATAGCAGGTTCGACATGGCCTGAATCACGCTGTTGTTGGCCTGCCGGCCGTATCCGGTATACATTTCACGGACGAGGTTCATCCGGTCCGGCTGGCTGTCCCGGTCGGCCAGGGCGTAGATGAACGGCAGGACCACGTCGACCATCATGCCCCGCTGCCGGTCGCGGCCGATCAGCGCTCTGCGTTCCGTTCGCGAGGTCTCCCCGAACACCGTGTGTTTCAACCAGTAGTCGCCGGGCAGCGGCCGGATCATTTCCTCAAGCTTCCGTGCGGTCTGCCGCAGCAAGGCGACAGGTCCCGGGGCGGCGCAGGCGTTCATCGGACCGGCGATCAGCGTGTCCAGGCCCTCCTGCAGGCCCGACGCGATAAAATAACTCATGGCGGCAAGCCGGACCGTGGGGAAGTTAAATGGTCTCAGCCGGAAAAACAACCAGTCATGTTCCCGCATGGGACGGGTGGGAATGGACGGTCGGAAGGCCTCCCAGCGCGTTTCGATGTCTCTGATGTACGGGTCGTTCGGGACATCACCGCCGTATGAAAGCCGCTGTGAGGGCAGCAGTCCGGCCGCCCCTAAAAGCAAGGCCTGCAGATCGACGATACGGTGGCCGTCCCCCGTGCCGACGAGGGCGCGGATCGTCTCCAGGGGAAGGCGACGGGCGAGTGCCTGGCAGGCATCGGTATTCTTCGTGTAACCCGCGGCCCGCATGGCGAACTCATACAGTGTCTGTTCCGCCGAAACCTGATTCATCCTCCGGGACATATCCGCCGCCTTCTTCCGAAACCGGTCGGATCCCTTCCGGTCCAGCAACGCGTGAACGCGCTCGACCGACAACCGCTTCATCAGGCTCTGGCAAGGATAGCTGGCGGGAGCCGGAACCTCCGTTTTTCGCAGGTATGCTTTACGAATCCGGTCCAGGCCGTGCCTGAAGTGCTCGGACAGCACCAGCGTGGGGACATACTGCCCGTTCTGCTTCCTGACGGCCTGGAGCTTCTCGTCGTGCCACAGGACGACGTGCAGCATGACATTGTTGTAGAGCGGGTCGCTCGTATGGCCGTGCCGCATCCAGTCGGTGGGTCTGATATGGATTTCCACGTCACCCCTGAGGCGTTTCCCGGGTCCGAAGGACAGGACCGCCTGGAGGAAATCGGGGCCGCTGTCGGAGTTGAGCGTGCCAGGATGATGGACCCTGAGCGTCCGGCCGTCGGTAAGCCGGAGCCTTCCGGTCCGCCCGGTCCGCCCGGTCCGCCCGGTCCGCCCCGTCCGCGCCAGTCCTTTCTGCCACAGATGCCAGATAAGCGCTTCCGCGATATCCGAATCGGCGATTTGAAGCATATTACCTGTGAGGAATGTATCCTGATGCCTGTTCTCTAATCCAATAGTCGGACGAAGGTCGTCATTCTCGCACTCCATCGTCCCAAGGCCATGCGCGATCCTTCGGTAGTCCGGAACATCATTCAAATGACACTGGTTTTTTCTGACGATGGGGTTATAATCCGGTTAAGGCCAGGAGGCGCCTTACGTTCATCCGAATCTCACGAATCCGGTGACCGCGTGACCGCAGCCTATTCCATCCTGCAGATCATCAGCGTGCTGGTCTTCACCCTGCTGTTCGGGCTGTCGGCCATGTTGCTGTCCCCATTCAATCCTTCGGGCCGCCTGGTACACTGGTTCGCCCGCTGGTGGGCGCGGACCTTGTTATGGGTGGGCCGGGTGCCGGTCCGCCTTGAAGGGCTGGACAATATCCCCGGAGGGCAGCCGTGCGTGCTGGTTTCCAATCATGCGAGTGCGGCGGACATACCCATCCTGTTCGGTACGCTGCCCATCCAGTTCAGGATCATCGCCAAGGATTCCCTGTTCCACATACCGGTCCTGGGATGGTGCATGCGGCTGGCCGGCTACATCAGCATCAACCGAACCAACCCGAAAAAAGCCATGCGGAGTCTCAAGAAGGCGGCCCGGCAGATCAGGGAAGGGTTTCCCGCGGTGGTCTTCCCGGAAGGCACGAGAACACGGACCGGCGAACTGCAGCCGTTCAAGGCCGGCGCCTTCCTGCTGGCCATTGAATCCGGCGTGCCCGTAGTGCCCGTGGGGATTTCCGGAAGCTACGACATCCTCGTGCGCGGCAGCATGAGAATCCGGCCGGACGCGCGGGTCGCCGTGCGCATCGGCAGGCCTATCGTGACCGAAGGCTATACGACGAAGGACCGGCGCGGGTTGGCCGAACAGGCGCGGGAAGCCGTCGAGGAATGCCTGCGTAGGGAAGGCCGGTAGGGATGTCATTCCCTGCGAGTTTGGTATTCAAAGCGGGTAACGCGGTCCTGTTCGATCTCGACGACACCCTGGTCGACCGCGATCGGGCGCGAGACCGGTTCTTCTCTTTTCTGCTGAAGACGTACTTCCCGGACTATAAGCCGGAAGGAGCCGTCTGGTCGGAGCGCATGGACACGCTGCGCGGCCTCGATCGGTCTGGCCGGGGCAGCAAGGCCGCGATCCACGACTATCTATTCGGTGAGCGTCCGGTCCGCCCTGTCCGCCCTGTTCACCCGGTCATGTCGGCTGCGGCCTTTGTCGAGCTGATGCGGACCAAGATCGCAACCTACAGTTCATGGATGGAAGGAGCCGAGCCACTGTTGAGATGCCTTCAGGCCAGAAAGCACCCCATGGCCGTGGTCACCAATGGTTCGAAAGCCCAGCGGGACAAAATCGAAGCCCTGGATGCGTCGAGGTATTTCGAAGCGGTGCTCATTTCCGGGGAAGTGGGCATCTCCAAACCGGACCCCCGCATATTCCGGCAGGCGCTGTCCCTGCTGAACGCCGCGCCCGGCCAGTCCGTTTTCGTGGGGGACAGCATGGAGCACGATATGGCCGGTGCCAGGAACGCCGGGATGATGACGGTCTACATCAGGAAGGGAGAGGCGGAAGATCCCGATGACACTTTGTGTGACCTGGTCGTTCCCGATCTCGGGGAACTGTCGGGCCTGGTCATCGGTCTTGACGCCTGATATTCAACTACCTTTACAAGGAGCCTATTCAAAAGGAGTGTGTTTAAAATGAGACGATCTCACCTGACCTGGACACTGGCCCTTTGCATCGCCCTCTTCGTGCCCGGTTGCGCGGAAGAAACTCCGCCCGGCGACGAGACGGCGATCACGCCGGACGCGGGCGCGACGGCCGAGGACGCGGGCACGACGGCCGTCACCGCGGTAGATGGCTTGCTTTCGGATCACATGGCCGCCGAAGCCATGCTGACGGCGCACTTCGTGGCGGCCGCGGTGAGAGCGGGAATGACCACGGAGGAGATAAACGGCGCATTGGCCTCGGTCGCCGATGGGTCCGCCATCAATGAATTCTGGGTAAGCGACGAGACCGGCCAGGTGGTGTATACGAATGTCCCGGGAGTGGAATTCGCCTTCCCCACCGACCCGGACGACGCATCCCAGGCGGCGCCGTTCGCGGCGTTGCTGACCGGTGAACAGGCGGTCGTCGACCAGGATTTCATGCCCCGCGAACTGGACGGCATGGTCTTCAAGTACGTAGGCGCGGCCGGGGTGGACCATGCGCGCATCGTGCAGGTGGGCGTGGCGGCGCAGGTAGATTCGGCGGCACCGTAGGATTAAGTCGTACCCTGATCTCCAGGGCGGGATTCATCCGGTTGCCGTATAGTCGCCCGGACAGCCCGGGGCGGTGTTTTTTTACCGGTACGATCGGAGCCATCGATGCAAACCGTAACGGCAAGCGTCCACTACGAGATCACGCCGCCGTGGGCGATCCTCGAACGCAAGCTCATCGACACGATGGACGAAGCGGTCCATCCCTACATCGAGAAGTACACTCGCCCGGGCGGGTCGCTGATCTGGGCCGACACCTGGTCCGGAAGCCGGGACGGGATGGATGATTTCTACGAAGCCTTCACCAATTTCGCCCAGTTTTACGGGCTGGGCGGCGGCGACCATCTACTGGAGGCGGCGGACCGGCACTGGGACGCCATCACCCGGCAACTGACCCGCTTCGGGCGGATCTACCGCGAGTATGAACGGGGATACGACCAGTTTCACCAGAGCGAAAGCTATATCTACTTTTACCACCTCTGCCTTGCCGACCCCACCAATCCCAAGCTGCGTGACCGCGCCCGGCGGTTCGCCGGCTTCTACCTAAACGAATTCCCCGACGCGCTGAACTACGATCCGGTGCATCGCATCATCCGGGCGCCCCATAACGGCAGCGGCGGACCCGCCTGGGGGATGAGCGAGGACGACAGCCGGCTGGCGTACAATCCCGGCTCCGGCATGCGGGTCTACGGCCTGCCGCTGAGCGATGTCCCGGGGATCACGCACGTGGACGATCTCCAGGACCCCGCGAAGGCGAGGGCCATGGGCAGGGCCATGACCGAGCGGTTCCGAGAGGGCGACGTGGGGAACAACCTGAACGTCAACGGACTCATCATGAACGCTTATCTGATGACCGGCGACGACAAGTACCGGGACTGGCTGCTGGAGTATACCGGGGCCTGGCTGGAACGGGCCCGGGAAAACGGCGGGCTCATGCCGGACAACGTGGGGCCGGACGGGCGCGTGGGAACCCTGC
>JAPPBT010000068.1 GCA_026702745.1 Gemmatimonadota bacterium | reverse complement strand
GAGAGGCTGTCGAAGTCATAGGCGCCTTTGGCGGCATCGGTGATCGTCGTCTGGCTGTGCACGTTCAGTGCTGCCATGGAAAGGATCAGGAGGCCGAGGAGCGTCCTCAGGGCGAAATGGCATAAGCGTCTTTGCATGATGAGGTCCTTTACAATGGTTACTGCGGTCCGGTGCTTGCGCGAAATGCGCATGGTCAACGTGTGGATGTAGTGGGTGAAAACTGGCATGATGCGCTCCTTGACAGCGGATGGAACGGCCATCCGGCCTGGATCTGGGCAACTCGTTATCGGGACGTGAGACTGATGTCTTTTGCGGGCATAGAAAACCCCGTGCCGAGAGACGATCAGAAGTAGCACGGGGACGCATGAAGGTCCGCGGGGTGCGGGTCCGCTGAGGGGACGCGAGGGTATTCTGAAGCGGTTGTTTATGAGCCTATGCGAATCGCACGGGCGTTGTGGTGTTACGAGTCCTCTTTGTTGGTTTCGTCAGTCGCAATCGATTGGATTTTCCTGTAACTCCTCGTAAGGCCCCGATGGACCGGTACCTTTACCGGTCCCCGGGCGTACCGGCGCGTTGCGCGTGCAACGTCGATCACCGGTTCTGTTCCAGTTTAGACAGCCGCTGCTCCAGCGACTGGATGTACCGTTCTTGCCTGGCAAGCTGCTGTTCCTGCGCGTCGATCACCTCACGCTGGGACGAAAGCGTTCTGTGCTGGTCGATGGTGTAGAGCATCAGTTCCTCCACCTTCTCCAGCAGCCGGGTCTGCATCCGGCCGACGCTGACGCCTTCGGCTTCCATCTGTGCGCCCGGGGCGATGCCCGGCAGGTGTCCGCGTTCCCGGATGTGTTCCTTCAACGCGTCCAGGGACATGAGGTCGTAGTCCTCGTCGAAGACGTAGTCGGCGGGCGTGACATCCTCCAGGCGGATCTCCTCGGCCTTGATGCGGCCGTCCACGACGAGCCGCTCGTCCGGGTCGTCCACGCCGATGCCCACGTTGCCTTCAAGCCGGTAGACGTTGCCGGCGTCCGACACCGACCACGGACTGCCAGCTTGCACGGTGACCGTAAAGGCGGTATTCATCGTTTGTCCCAGCGTCACCGTGATCTGCGCCTGGCCTTCCGCTACGGCTGTGATCGTAAGCTCGCTGCCGCTCAGGCTCAAAGTCACAACTTCCGTGTCCGGCGTAGTCGCTCCGAACTCAAGCGTTCCGATCATGCCGGTAACGAAGGTGGACAGGTCCAGCTCGAGCTCGCAGCAGATCGCTACGGCCTGCGCCGGTATGGTCCCCAGCGTCGGTGTCGACTGGTCGGGAGCCGGTCCGGCGAACGGTTCGGCGAACGCGTCTTCGAACTTGACTGCGGCCTGTGTGCCTGGCGTGATGAGTGCCACCAGCATCGCAACGTTTAAAAACATCCTGAACATGACTTGCTCCTTTCTATGGTTAATGGTAACCCTGGTGCTTCGCGATTCCCGGGCTTTGCGGTTCCCGGGATGTGGATCCTGCCAGAAAGTCATCTTTCCCATCTCCTGAGCCGTTGCTCCAGCTCACTTACCTGCGTCTTTTGAATCTCCAGCTTCTGCTGCTGCGAGGCGAGGCGGTCGCCCTGTTCGCGAAGCTGTTCGTGCTGCGCGATGATGTAGAGCGACAGTTCCTCGATTTTCTCCAGAAGCGTGGTCTGCATCCGGCTGATGCCCAGGCCGTTGGCCTTCATCTCCGCACCGGAGGCCACACCCGGCAGATGGCCGTGTTTCCGGATGTACGAGTCCACTTCATCCAGAGAAAGGAGGTCGTAACCCTCCTCGAACACGTAGTCGGCAGGGATCATCCTCAGCCGGTACCCCTCCGCCTTGACCGTCCCGTCCACGACGAGCTTCTGGTCCGGAACTTCCACGCCGATGCCCACGTTGCCATTAAGCCGGTAGACGTGCTCACCGGAGACCGACCAGGGATAGAGACCCGGATTATCCACCGCGGCCTCCACCGTGACCATGAAGGACAGTGACACGGGATCGCATGGATCACTTTCGGCCGTATCGGTAACCGTTACCGCGATGGCCTCGATCTGGCCGGCCGCCACCGGATCGATTTTCAGGTTGGTTCCCTCGATTGCCGCCGTGGCGATTCCCGGACTTGGGGACGTTACCGTGATTTCGATATCGTCCTGATCGATGTGTTCGAAGTGTTGCGTCAGATCGATTTCCGTCGTGCCCGCGCCCGCGATCAACGTCTGGGCCGGGATGGGTGCGTCCGCGATCGCGGCTGGGCAGGGCAGGATCACGGTGACTACAAAGGACTGCTTCACAGCATCGCAATCCTGCTTGCTGACCGTAACGCTTATCGTATCCATGCCGGCGGCCGAGGGTGTTACCGTCAGCATGGCTCCCGCAAGACTGGTCGTCGTTACGCTCGTATCGGTCGAGTTGACTACGTAGATCGGGACGAAATCCACCGGAAGCGAGAAATACTGCGTCAGATCGATCTGGGCGGCGCTCCCTCCCAAGGTGAGCGTCTGATCAGCTATGCTGCCCTTCAGCATGGGACAGATTGGCGGTTCGGTGACGGTGAGTGAAGCCGTACCAGAAACATCGTCTGTCTCCGCCGTGATGGTCGTCGAACCTGCATTCACGGCCGTGGCCAGCCCCGATGAACTGATGGTCGCGACCGTGGTGTCGCTGCTCGTCCAGGTAAAGGTTTTGCCCGTTATCTCTGTACCGGCCGAGTCGGTGGCCTTCGCAGTGAACTGCTGCGTCTCGCCCTTCTGGATTGATGCCGAAGCAGGACTTACAGTCACGGTGATCTCAGGCGGTGGTGCCTGGGGGTCCACCCTGACGTTGAATACCTGGCTGACTGCGGTTCCACATCCACATCTGGAAACCGTAACCGTAACCTGGGCAGTTCCGGCGATCCCAGGAGATATAGTCAGTGTGGTGTCCGTTCGACTGGCTGTAGCCACGTCGGAATTCGATGATTCGATAGCGTAATCGATCCCGTTGCTGGCCAGGTTGGTGAAATGGGCGTTGAGGTTTACGTCGACAGTGCTTCCGCCGACTAACAGCGATACGTCTCGGCTGGGCTGGGTTTGCTTTACCGCGGGACATTCGGATGCCGAAGGCGCAGCTGCGATGTTCACGTTGAAGTCTCGCGTGACATCGGTACACCCGTCTGCACTTGCTGTAATGATGACCTTACCGGTATCTCCGTGGGTTTTGGGGTCGATGGTAAGCGTGTCTCCGGAAATACTCACATTCGCTTTAGTAGTATCCGGGTTGTTGGTACTGTAGGTCGGGCTGAAGCCTGTCGGAATCGTAAAGTAGGTCGATACGACCATCGTCACCGGATCTCCTCCCACGCAAACAAAAGGGACTTCAATGACCTCGGTGTTTGCCGTTGGACAGGATGGAGGGGGTGGAACTACTGGTGGCCCGACCGATACGTTGAAGTCCCGCGTGACGTTGGTGCACCCGGTCGCGCTGACCGTGACGATGACCTTTCCGGTATCTCCCTGGGTTATGGGCTCGATGGTAAGCGTGTCTCCAGAGATGCTCACATTCGCAATGCCCGGACTCGGGTTGTTGGCGCTGTAAGTCGCGGTGACGCCTGTCGGTATCGTAAAGTACGCCGATACGTCGATCGTTACCGAATCCCCGCCAGCGGACATGGTCGGAACTGTGATGGGGACGGTATTTACTGTCGGGCAGGAGGGAGGAGGGGGATCCTTTGGTGGTCCAACTGATACGTTGAAGTCTCTTGTGACATCAGTGCACCCGGTGGCACTGGCTGTGACGATGACCTTCCCGGTATGCCCCTGGGTTACGGGTCTGATCGTCAGCGTGTCTCCGGAGATGCTCACATTCGCAATGCCCGGGCTCGGATTTGTGGTGCTGTAGGTCGCGGTGACGCCTGTCGGTATCGTGAAGTAGGCCGATACGACCATCGTCACAGAATCTCCCCCAGCTGACATAGCTGGGACCGAGATGGGGACAGTGTTTGCCGCCGGGCAGGGTGTAGGTGTCGTATCCTCAGGCCCCACGACGACTCTGAAATCCTCCGATATACTTGCAGGTATCGGGTCGTTATCGGTTGCGGTCACCGTGACCTTGCCGATCTCTCCCTGGGACTTGGGAGCCACCGTCACCTCGCTGCCTGATATGCTGACCCTGGCTACTGAGGTATCCGGGTCGTCTACCGTAAAGGTGAGCGTGTCTGAATCAGGGTCGGAGAAAACGCCCGACACGTCGAAACGCTTCGATGGGCCTCCCACCCTGAGGTTTACGTCTGCAAAGCTGTCCACGATCTCCGGTGAACGGTTGGTCACGGATACGCTTATGGTCTGAGCGGCCGAAGCCTTGTCAATGTCTTCGGCTTTCACGGTGATCGTCGCATTTCCAGTTCTGCCGGAGGTGATCGTGACGGTGCTGCCGGACACACTGGCGGTGGCCACGGCCGTATTGGACGATGTCGCGCTGTATGTAAGCGTATCTCCATCGGGATCGGTGAATTTGCCCGAGACGTCTACGTCAAGGGTGTGCGATTTTTTGTAGAGGGAAACTCCACCGATCGATCCTCTCGTCCGCGGTGATCTGTTAAGCACAGTAACCGTAAAATCAGTTGAAACAGAATCGTCGAGCGCATCCGTAGCCGTCACCGTAACGGTCGCGTCGCCGCCGTCATTTTTGGATGCGATCGTCACGGAATTTCCGGAGACGCTGACGCTTACCATTCCCGTATTGGACGTTCTGGCCGAGAAGGTGATGGTATCGCCATCCGGATCCGAGAAGTGGCTGGATGCGTTGATGCTTGTCGAACGATTCTTGTTGAGTGATATGGCAGAAATGGCACGCGTAACCCTGGGAGGCCTGTTTTCTACCGCTACGCTGAAGCTGTGTGTTCTTCTTGCGTTGTCCGTATCTTCGGCCGTCACGGTTATTCGGGTAGAGCCGAGTATACCGGGATCAACAGAAATAGAGCTGCCTGAAACACTGACCGTGGCCACGGACGTATCACCCGACGAGGCCGTATAGGTGAGGGTGTCGTTATCTTCATCGTTGAAATGATCCGACAAGTCGACACTTTGAGCAGCCTGGTTCCTGTGGAATGTCATTGCAGGAATGATTTTCCGTAGTCCAGGAGGCCGGTTTATCACTCTGACGTCAAAGCCCTGCGTAGCGGTGGCGTCGTCGGTATCTGTCGCGGTGACGGTGATCGTGGCCGTGCCTGTTACCCCCGACCTGACCGTCACCGTGCTGCCCGATACACCGACGGTCGCCACGCTCGTTCTGGACGATGAGGCTGAGTAGGTGAGCGTGTCGCCGTTGGGATCGGAAAACTTGCTCGAAACAGACACGCTCCGTGTCTTTCCTTTTTTGTACAGGGTTACATCGGAGATGCTCCCCTCGGGCTGTGGCGGGTCGTTGACCACCGTAGCGGTGAAATCCTGCGTCGCGGTCTCTCCATCGGGGTCCCTGGCCGTGACGATGATCTTGCCCGTTGAGCCGGTAGCCACCGGTGAAATCGTGACGGTACTTCCCGATATGCTCACGGCGGCGATGGACGGACTCGGGCTATTCACCGAATAGGTAAGCGTGTCGCCGTCCGGATCGGAGAACTTGCCCGAAACGCTTCGTGTGGCCGAGGATCCGCCCTTGCTGAGGGAGACATCCGAAATGGATCCCACGGCCGTGGGCGCCCTGTTCGGCGTCGGAGGCGGTGGTGGCGGATTGCTCACCGTGGCGGTGAAGTCCTGGGTAGCGGTGAGGCCGCCCGGGTCCCTGGCCGTTACGATGATCTTGCCGGTCGTGCCTGCTGCTTTGGGCTTCACCGTGACGGTGCTTCCCGAGATGCTCACGCCGGCGATGGACGGATTCGGGTTATTCACCGAATAAGTGAGCGTGTCACCATCCGGATCGGTGAACTTGCCCGATACGCTTCGTGTGGCCGAGGTGCCCCCCACCTGCAGCGTCACATTGGAGATGGACCCCACGGCCGTGGGTGCGCGGTTCACTGGCGGGGGATTCTCCACGGTTGCGGTGAAGTCCTGGGTGGCGGTCAGGCCGCCCGGGTCCCTGGCCGTGACGATGATTTTGCCGGTCGTGCCGGCGGCCACGGGCGCGATCGTGACGGTGCTTCCCGAGATGCTCACCGAGACGATCAACGTGTCCGGATCGTTTACCGAATAGGTAAGGGCGTCACCGTCCGGATCGGAGAACTTGCCCGACACGCTTCGCGTGGCCGAAGAGCCTCCCACCCGCAGCGTTACATTGGAGATGGATCCCACGGCCGTGGGCGTCCTGTTCGGCGGCGGGGCGTTCTCCACGGAGACGTTGAAGTCCTGGGTGGCGGTGAGCCCGCCCGGGTCCTCGGCGGTGACGACGATCTTGCCGGTCGTGCCCACCGCGACGGGCGCGATCGTGACGGTGCTTCCCGATATACTCACCGTGGCGACCGTCGGACTCGGGTTGTTCACCGAATAGGTGAGTGTGTCGTCATTGGGATCTGAAAAGTACGAAGAGGCGTTGACCGTCGCCGAGGAGCCTCCGACATACAGCGTCCCGACGTCGATGTAGTCCACCGTTTCCGGCGCCTGGTTCTGCGGAGGCGCCGGGCCGAAGGGAGACCCCGGCACTGCCCCGCGCGCGGCCTGTCCCGGTCCGGTCGCGAGCAGCAAAAGAGTCAGTAGTACGCGAAACATGACATTTCCTTTCATGGTGTGCATCCGTTGGTGGATGAGTGTTTCCGGCCGGACCCTCGTCCGTTCCGGGTGGTCAATAGCTCCATATCGCCGGACGGGGTATACCCGGCGCCTTGTCGAGATCGTCGAGGTGCACGTAGCGGCTTCGGAAGTCTCCCCGCTGCCGGATGCCGACGCCGGTGAAACCGAACATGAGCGCCATGCGGACGAGCCGGTGCGCCTTGTCGCCCGAAATGGCGATGTCCACGGCCCGGCCGGCCAGGTGAGCGGAACGGGGACGGCCCCCCACCTTCGCGTTGTGCGCCGGCGACCGGTACGCCGACGTGATGATAAGCGGGAAACCGAATTCCTGGCGCAGCGCCACGAGCCGGAGCATGAAGCGCTCGTCCATCTCGTGCCGGCCGGTGTCCGGCGAGGAAAGGACCTGGTTCGGGAAGAACGGCCATGACTTCATCTGCAAACCTCCTTGTCTTCCCTCCCTCGCGTCGAGGGGCGCAGACTTCGGAGAGGGAAGACCTTTGTGTACTGCGGTGAACGATACGATTGCCGATGCCCCATCATTCCTGCTCCCTGTGCCTGTCGAGCACGACCTCGTAGATCAGATCGATCTTGGCGGTCAGGTTCTCGATGTCCCGTTCGATCTTCGACAGGCGGACCTCGCGCATGGTCATGCGGTCGACAAAGGGAGCGATGAACTTGAAGATGAAAATCCAGAGTGCGGTCAGGACGCCGACGACGACGATCCAGACTGAGATGTTTTCGGGCATTTTGACTTTCTCCGGCTCATGCCTCGAGCCCGGTAGAGCGGTGAAAAGCGCGATGCAGCGGGCGAGCGCCCAGTCGCGTATCGCTTCCAGGCGCGCCGCCGGCCGTGTGTTCGAGCGAGTCGGTTTTTCGGGAAAGGACATAAAAAAACCCCGTGCCGTAGGTGGATCAGAAGTGGCACGGGGACGCTTGAAGGTCCGCGGGGTGCGGGTCCGCTAAGGGACGCGAGGGTATTCTGATGCGGTTTTCAGTGACGCCCGCGCTCCTGGCACGGGCAGCATGACAGTACTATACATGTGTATAGCATATCTGTCAAGCGGGTTTTTCAAAAAAACGCGATTTGTTTCCTTTTTTGCTGCAGTGGCCTTTACTGCAGTGACCGCTTAAGCTCCTTTCATTGTGCCTGGTTGTTTGCCTTGCACCTGCGGCACCGGATGCTCCAGGGTCGGGTGAAGTACTTGCCCAGCATGCGGCCGCACTTCCAGCACCTCGGCTCGTAGTCCGTAACGGGGTCCGAAATCTTGGATTCGTCTTCGGGGTGCTCGGCCTGATTTCCGCCGGATTCCGGTTCATCCGGGTGCTCGCACCCGTTCCCGCGCGGTGAAACGGTGGTACATTCCCGGTCAAGCCGGTTTCCGCACACCGGGCAGTTCCAGTAGGGACGATCGCCGGTCACGAGAGACATGGACTGGCCGCAGCACTGGGGAATGTTGGAGACGGTCATGAGAAAAGCCTTTCTCCGTCCTCCGGACGGCATAAACCATGCAGGAATGTTCGAATCCTGCACGGTTGAAAGTTATGAAATATGTACAAAACTAATGTTTAGTTAAGAGCGGAATATGTCAACAGGTTTTTTATTCGATTGGGTCCGGGAATTTGGCGCAAATTACCCGCATTAGCCCGTTTCCGGCGTGCCGCGAATACCGAAAGTTATTGTAAACGTACGGGTTGCGAGGAACGGCTGTTGGAAGGGGGTTGTTCGAGGGCGGGCGGGGGACATTCACCGGACAGACGGACGGTATACTATTGCGTCAGGGGGAGTTACGGGCTTTCTGATATTTGAGGAAGAAAAAACTTCATTCCGGTAACCGGGCGCGGTCGCCATTCTGGCACACGTTGCATACGCAGACCCTTCGTCTAGGGACCTGAGTCTAGGGACCTTCGTCGATCCACGCGACGACCTGGGGCATATCCGCGGGAGTACGCTGGGTTCTGAGGCGGTCCAGCGCATCCGCCGCACGGTAGGCTGCTTCTATATCATCGGTTTCAAACGCCTGGCCGGTATGGTGCAGATACAACTCGGCCGGGGTCGCGAGGGCCGCGGCCGCGGACAGCCCGCCCAGGCGCCGCAGCACCGGAATGAACAGCCTGCTTTCGTACGCCTCATCGCTGTCCGTCTCGAATCGGTCGGCGTCGATCACGGCGCGGTCGATGTGGGGCGAAAGACCGCAGGCCAGCAGGCACCACGGACCGGCCGCGCCGATGCCGACCAGGGACACCGAGGCAACGCCGCCGGTTCGCCGAAGCCAGGCGACGGCCGTAAGGATGTCCTGCACGCGGTTCGCGGTCGTGGTGCGGTTGTAGGTCGAGAAGTAGGCGTGTTCCCCGGAGGCCGGTTCGCGGTCCGCCGGGTCAATGCCCGCCGGGTCTCTTTCCTCACTCTCATTGTCCGCCAGGTCCGTGAGAAAGACGTCCGCCGACAGGACGAGCAGGCCCTTGCCCAGCAGGTGCTGAACAAGCGGGCCGGGATCCCGCCCGTTATCCTGCGTCATTGCCGACGCGCCGTCGGGATGAACCACGAGGACGGCGCCGTGAAGAGGGTCCGGCGGGCGAAATTCGATGAAGGGAACCCGATCGCCGAAGCGCTGCCATCCCATGAATCCTGACTGGACCATACAGGAATCGGACCGGTGCATGCCCAGGCAGGTCGCGACCAGGTCGCCGTCGGCCGCGTTGGGGGATCCGATGATCGATCGGAATCCGGCCGACATGACCTGCCGGAACCTGCGCAGCGACCTGGCGTCGGAGGGCTTCATCTTATTGAGCTGCTTCCGGGCGCGATCGATCCATACGTCCGTCAACCCCTCTTCGTCGACCCAGTCTTCCGGCCGGTTTTCGGCCGTAACCGCCAGCATCGATTCCGGCGGTTCCGGTTCGACGGGCCGCTCCGAAAACTGATTGCCGCTTTCGCTGTCCAGCATCCACCTGCCGAACCAGGCGTACACGGCCTCCCTGCTGGCGGCATTGTAGTTATGGCCCGCGTCGATCTGCACCTGCGTCAGGTGATCCTCCGCGTCGTAGAGCGCATAGACCGCCCGGATGGCCGGGTACTCCAGCTCGGGCGTATTTACCGTCCAGTCTCCCGTGGCGGACACCAGCAGCAGCGGCCGCGGCGCGGCGAGGGCGGCGATCTCCATGTTGTTTGTTTCGATGCGGAGATTGGGGCCGTTCTCGCAGATGCATCCGCCCTGCATGTGCGCCGACACCATGTTCACGGGCGCGGCAGCCCGAACGCGGTCGTCCACGGCGGTGAGCATGAAGGTCTGCGTCCCGCCGCCCGAGGCCCCGGTGCATGCGATGCGGCTGTTGTCCACGTCCGGCAGCGACTGGAGGAGATCGACGGAACGCATGCCGTTCCAGAGCTGCAGCCCCATGAGGCTGAGTCCCCAGAGCTGCTTCCGGTCGTCGCCGAACGTCCGGTGGTCCAGTTGCGTGCTGTCGTTGTAGCCGGCCATGGACCACGCGAAGGCCACGTAACCCTGGAGGGCGAAGTTGATGCACCGGGCCGGTATGGACCCATCGGGCTCGTGGGCCAGCCTGCCCTCCTTCCAGTGGCCGTGGGGATTCAGGATAGCCGGGCGGGGGCTGTCGGGGCTTGAGCCTTCGTCCCCGGCGGGGCGGTACAGGTTCCCGGTCACGTAGAATCCCGGCAGACTCTGGAATCGTACGTTCTCGATGCTGTACCCATCGCGTTCGACGCGGTGCGTGATCTCCGCGTTCAGCGGGCTGCGGGCGGGGTTCGGCCAGAGCCCCATGCTGACCAGGATATGCTCCCTGAGCGACCGGGCGCGCTTCTCCCAGGCTTCCTTCGTGGTAGGCGCGACGAACTCGCAGGGCAGGTTCAGGTGGCGTATCTCGGTCCTGCGGCGGTCGACGGGAGGCAGGGGATCATGGCTGTACATGGAGGGCTCCGAAGAGTAAAACCAGGCGGTGCACGCGAGAATCGCTCAGGATACGTTCCAGGGCCCGCCCGGCCGCTGGTACTCCGCGCCTGCGGGCGGGAGGAACTGGCGAAGATGCCGGCATCCCAGGGCGAATCCGGCCAGCCCGGGCATGCCGCGGTCCTCGTTCTCGACGCAGAGCACGTAGTCATATCCCGACTCGACCAGGGCGCCGATGACGGTGCCCCAGTTCAGCTGGCCCCGACCCGGCACGCGGTACTGCCACCACCAGTTGCCGATGATGCCCTGGCGAAGCAGCATGCGCGGGCTCACCTCGGCGTCCTTCACGTCCGCGTAGACCCACTTGCCCGCGAACATGCGGATGGCGTCCTCGGCGGGCAGGATCATCATCCACAGCCAGTGGGAAGGATCGCAGGAAAGGCCCAGGTGATCGGACGGCACCGCGTCGAGCACCCGCTCCCACATCTCCGGGTTGCAGGCGATGTTCCCCATGCGCACCGCGCCGTCCAGGGCGATGGTGACGCCGTGGTCTTCGGCCAGCTTCACGATGGGCGTATAACGCGCCTTAAACCGTTCCACCAGTTCCAAGGACCGGTCGCCGGGGTTCCCGGGCGGGGACGAAAACTGCCCGTAGAAGTGCCAGCCCACGGGACTGCCCGCGTGGGTGACGACCACGGGAACGCCCAGGGCCGAAGCCGCCAGGATGGCCTTGCGGAGCCGGTCCTCCGCCGCGTCCGCCTGCGCCACGTCGTCGTCCAGCAGGTTATTGTGGGCCGACAGCGCGGCCAGGTAGACGCCATGCGACTTCAGCGTGTCGTTGACCTCGCCGGGCCCGTCGGCGAGGATGCGGTCCGGTTCGACGGCCCCTCCGGCCGAAAGCCGCACCGCGTCGAACCCGTTCTCCTTCGCCCAGCCGGCGCATTCCGCCAGGGACCAGGCGTCCCCTCCCACGCTCGTGAAAAAACTGAGGTCCATGGTTACCCGCCCGGGCGCTGCGCGTTCACCGCCAGTCTGTTCAGCCGGACGTACCAGGCGCCCGATTCCGGTTTGCGGTACTTGTCGCCGATTTCGTCGAGGGCCACTTCGTCCGATTCCAGGACCGCGTGCAGCGCCGCCCTCCAGTCCACGGCGCCCCGGTTCTTCCGGTAGCGGACGTTGAGCAGCCTGCCGCTGCGTCCCTCCTCCGGGGTGAGGTCCAGCAGCGCTTTGCGCGCCGCATCGAGATCGGCCCTGGCGGCCTCGAGCCGCTTCAGGCACTGCACGTAGTCGTGTTCGGC
Organism: Gemmatimonadota bacterium; assembly: GCA_026702745.1. Lineage (NCBI taxonomy): Bacteria > Pseudomonadati > Gemmatimonadota > Gemmatimonadota bacterium. The sequence goes on along the minus strand of JAPPBT010000068.1, from coordinate 99,635 downwards.
GCGCTCCCAGTCGTCCCTGGAATCCATGTAGATGATCCTTGTCGATGTTTCTTGAATACGTGTGCTGAATGTAAAAAGGGTGTTATGCGGCGGCAGCTTGCGTTATACGGCGGCAGCGCACCCGGACCGCTTCGCCCACCTAAGCCGATTCGTATCGGTCCGTCGGCGTCTTGACCAGTTCCAGCGAGGGAATGTACCCTTCGTTTTCGATGTAGTAATGGGCGTGATCGTGGCATCCGGGCGGCTTCGTCCCGTCGAACACACTGATTGTGAAATCTTCGCTGTTCGTCCCGGCGCAACCGTGTTCGAATCCCGCGGGGATCATCCAGACGTCGCCTGCTTCCAGGGCGAAATCCTCCCGGTTGCAGTCGTGATCGATCCAGAATCCCGTCCCGCTCCCTTTCAGTATCAGCCAGGTCTCGTCATGGTCGTGGAAGTGCTTCTCGCACGTGGGCAGGAGGAAGCCGCCCTTCATCAAGGCTTTGTGGTGGGCCATCGGAGTTCCTTTCGGATTTGCGTGGCGTTGCGTTAAGCGAACGGATCATCGAAAGTCGCGGTTTTTCGAACAACGAAAGCGGCGGTAAACAGACTATCAAAAGTCGCGGTTATCCGACCGTCTGAAACTGCTGCCATTATTCGAATGACTTTACAAAAGTGTATTATAAGACCCCCTTAACGATACATCAAGGATCAATGGGAGGTGTGATCCCATGTGTAGTCATGACGCGGAGTCCTTAAAAATGGTATCCACCTCCGTAAAACGAACCACGCGGGCATCGGGCAGGTCCGGGGTTAGGTCGCCCGCGTAGACGACGTATCCCTTCCGCGCGGCGGGCGCGAATTTACGGAATCGCGTGATCCCTTTAACGAATTCCATATTGAAGGTCATGGCCGACTTGATCTCAATCGGGATCAACTCCCGATTCCGCCTGAACAGCAGGTCGACTTCATCGCCCCGGTTGTCGCGGTAGAAGTAGAGTTCGGGTTCTTTCCCCGCGTTGAGTCTGTATTTCAAGGCTTCGATGACGACCATGTTCTCGAAGAGATTGCCGATCAGCGGGTCCCGGGCCGCCTGTTCCGGAGATTCGATACCGAGCAGGTAGGAAGCCAGTCCGACATCGGTGAAATAGATTTTCGGCGATTTGATGATGCGCTTGCCGAAGTTCTCGAAATAGGGATTCAACCTGAAGACGGCGTGCGACGCTTCCAATACCGATAGCCATTCCTTCAGCGTGGTGCTCGACACGCCCAGGTCGCCGGCCAGCGCGTGGAGGTTCAGTACCTGGCCGACGCGGCCGGCCAACAGGCGCATGAAGTGTTCGAAATCCGTCAGCCTTCGGATGTTTATCATTTGCCTGATGTCGCGCTCGATGTAAGTTTGACAGTAGCTGCGGTAGAGTCGGGTCGGATCGACGTTTTCGTCGTACAGCCTCGGCATGAATCCCTGGTGTATGTACTCGTCCCGCGTGCAGCGGATGCCGGCGGCTTCGAGTTCCGAAATCGACAGGGGCAGCAGGCGCAGGAGGGCGGTTCGGCCGGCCAGGGATTGGGAGACCGCTTCCTGCAGGCGCAACTGGTGGCTGCCCGTGAGAATGAACTGCCCGCGTTCCCGGCTGCTGTCGGCAAGGACCTGGATGACGGACAGCAGTTCGGGTACGCGTTGGATCTCGTCGACGATGACGGGTGGCGGAAACTGGGAGAAGAAGGCGTGCGGATCGCCCATGGCAAGCTGGCGCGCATCGGGCGCTTCCAGGTTCGCGTAGGCGTGCCCGGGGAAATGCATCCTTGCCAGCGTGGTTTTGCCCGCCTGACGCGGCCCGATGATGGTCACCACGGGAAATTCCGCCGCGGTTGCGGTCAGTTCTCCGGCGATTTGTCTTGAAATCATGGCAACAGTCCCGGTTCTTGTTTAATACCTTCGCATGAGATCAAAATATCGGACTTCTGTACAATTTTCAAGTTCAATTTGAAATTTGTACAAAAACACGCTTCAAAACGCCGCTTGCATCACCATAAGTTCCATTCGGAATGAGGCGCCCACATGCCAGACTACCTGACCCTCGACCTGTCCGCACTGTGTAACGCCGGTCTCGACGTCCTGGATGAGAAGCCCAACACGCCCATCGGCGAACAACTGTGCCGCGGCCTGCCCTTCCGGGTAAACGACGATCCCGCGAACTGCTTCATCGCATTCGATAAGGCCTCCGGCGGAGTGACCATTCCCGTCAACAGCCGGGCTACGGGCCTGATCCTGGCCCATCGCCTGCTGAAATCCGACCTGATGGAGGGCGGTCCGCTGGGGATCCCCGTGGCGGAATACGTGTTCCGGCTGAAGGGCGGCAAGGAGGGCGGCAAGGAGAGCGGCGAGGAGATCCGCGTGCCCATCCGCGAGCGTTTTGAGATCGGCCATATCTCCCTGGGGGGCAAGCCTTTTATCGCCCTCACGGATCGGGGCCCGGTGAAGATGCGGCGTTACGCGGGGGACAACTGGGGCAACTCGGGCAAGCGCCAGACGGAAGTCACGGGCGACTATTCCCGGGGATACTACCTCTGGGCCTGGCGGAACCCCCATCCCGACCGCGAGATCGTATCGTTGGAGGTCATCCCGGCCGGGCCGCCTTTCATCATCGCCGGACTGACGGTTTCGCAGGCCAACGAGCATCCTTTCGTTCGCCAGGGGAAACGCGAGGCACGCCTTACGCTGACCGATCCCGAGGACGCCGAAAAGCCCTTCGACCTGCGCGTGGACGTGGACCGGGGTGTCGCCTCCTACGTCCATCCCTTGCCCGAGGCATCGGCCGATGACTTCGTCGGCGACGATTTCGCCGGCTGGGGCGAGGCGCAGAACCCGAAGTCGAGCCCGGCCTACTTCGAAGTGGCGGCCATCCCGTCCGCGACGGTGTCGGTGAAGCAGGGCGAGGAAACCGTCGGCGAGGTCAAATGGGGGGACGTCGAGCAGAAGAAGGTGGTCGAGACGCCGCGCATGCGCGTGGAGCTTCTGGACCGGGGCCGGAACTGGGTAAACGTCAACGTCCTCGATGACGACACGGGAAGGCCGGTCCCCTGTCGCGTCCATTTCCGCTCGCCCGAAGGCATCCCCTACCAGCCCTACGGCCACCACAACCAGGTCAACTCCAACCTGGACACCTGGCACATCGACATCGGCGGGGATCTCCGGCTGGGACAGATCACCTACGCCTACATCGACGGGAAGTGCCAGGGGTGGCTGCCCCGCGGCGAGGTCATCGTGGACGTGGCGCGGGGGTTCGAGTACGAGCCGCTGCGGACCCGGGTGAAGATCGAACCGGGCCAGCAGGACCTGACCCTTCGCCTGAAGCGCTGGGTGAACATGAACGCGCAAGGCTGGTACAGCGGGGATTCGCACGTCCACTTCCTCTCGACGCAGGGCAGCCACACCGAGTCCCAGGGGGAGGACCTGAACATCGTGAACCTGCTGCCCTCGCAGTGGGGCAATCTGTTCACGAACACGGAGGATTTCACGGGCCGGCCGAGCGTCTCGCAGGACGGGAACAACATCGTCTACGTGGGCCAGGAGAACCGACAGCACTTCCTGGGCCACCTCATCCTCTGGGGCCTGAAGGAACCGGTGATGCCCTGGTGCACCGACGGTCCGGGCGAGGCGGAGCTGGGCGGCACCCTCGAGATCACCATGAGCGACTGGGCGGACCAGTGCCACGCGCAGGGCGGCTCGGTCATCATCCCCCATCTTCCGAACCCGAACGGCGAACCCGCGGCGCTCATCGCCACGGGCCGCGTGGACGGCGTGGAGATGCTGCGCCACCAACCCTTCAACCACATCGAATATTACCGCTATCTCAACTGCGGGTACAAGCTGCCGCTGGTGGGCGGCACGGACAAGATGAGCAGCGACGTGCCCGTCGGCCTGTACCGCACCTACGCCTACATGCCCGACCAGGACTTCACCTACGACAACTGGTGCAACGCCGTCTCGCAGGGGCGCACCTTCCACAGCGGCGGTCCCATCATCCACCTCTCCGTGGACGGGCACCAGGTGGGCGACACGGTGCAGGTGTCGGGTCCGGGCACGGTGGAGGTCCAGGCCTGGTCGGAGAGCATCTTCCCGATCCACACGCTGGAAATCGTCCAGGGCGGACGCGTCGTGGCCTCCACGGAGGACCGCAACGGAACGCGCCGCCTGGAGCTGAAGGCCCACGTGAAGGTGGACGGGCACACCTGGCTGGCCGCGAGATGCGCGGGGCCGGATTATAGCAGCGTGCCCCATCACGACGGCTGGGGACGGGGGATCTTCGCCCACACCTCGCCGATCTACATCGCCTGCGGGGGCGAGTGGTGGATGTTCGACCGGGACGCCGCCCAGTACATGCTCACCCTCATCGACGGCGACCTGCAGTACATCTGCCGGACCGCAGTGCGGCACGAGCCCGGCACGGCCACGCATCATCACGGCGAGGAAGACCATCTCGCCTACCTGGAGCGGCCCTTTGTCGAAGCCCGGGAGGCGATTCACCGCAGGATGCACCAGCTGGGGATACCGCATTAGTGGCCTGGGCATTCTGAATGCATGAGTGCCCTGGCCGCATCAGTAAGTCAGGATTCGCAGATCAGCATTACGCAATCACAGGAGAGCAAGCCATGAGTTCAAGCAACGTAATACGCATCGGTTGTGTCCAGACGCCGGCCACGGCGACCTTCGAAGAGGCCATCGAGGTCGCCGGCCACCTGGCGGGCGACGCAGTGGCGAAAGGCGCCGAGTTGGTGTGCCTGCCCGAGTTCTGCGGCGGCCTGAGGACCGACAACGGTATGATCTGTCCGCCTTCGGCGCCGGAAGCGGACCATCCCGTGGTCGCGTCCCTGCGGGATTTCGCGCGGAACGCCGGCGTGTGGACGCTCATCGGCTCCGTGGCGGTGGACGGGCTCGACGGCCGGCTCATCAATCGCGGTTTCCTGGTGGACGACCAGGGAGAGATCCGCGCGCGCTACGACAAGATCCACCTCTTCGACGTGGACCTCTCCCGTGACGAGCAGTACCGGGAATCGGATGTCGTTTCCCCCGGCGAGACGGCCGTGGTGACGGACACGCCCTGGGGCCGGCTCGGCATGACCACCTGTTACGACCTGCGCTTTCCCCAGCTCTACCGCACGCTGGCCCAGGCCGGCGCCGAGATCCTCGCCGTGCCGGCGGCGTTCACGAAGACGACGGGACAGGCCCACTGGCACGTGCTGAACCGCGCCCGGGCCATCGAGAACGGCGCCGTGGTGGTGGCGCCCTGTGCCGCGGGTTCGATACCGGGCGGCGGCGAAGTGTACGGTCATTCGCTCATCATCTCCCCGTGGGGCGAGGTCCTGGCCGACGGCGGCGAAGACGTGGGCGTCATCGTCTCAACGGTGGACCTGGGCAGCGTCGCCAGCGCGCGCGGCCGCGTGCCGAGTCTCCGCCACGACCGACCGTTCAGCCTGCCCGCGAAGACCAGGGCGGACCGGCGATCGGTGGCGTGAGTCGTCGTTCGAAGGAACTCGTCCATGGGAGCGCTTCCAGTTGAAAGAACTCATCCTGGTACGGCACGCCAAGTCGAGCTGGAAGGACCCTACCCTAAGCGATCATGACCGGCCGCTGAACAAGCGCGGGAAGCGGGACGCGCCGGAGATGGGGGAGCGGCTGGCAGCGAGTGGGTACGATCCGGACCTGATCGTTTCGAGTTCCGCGGACCGGGCACTGGACACGGCGAGGACCATAGCCGGGAAACTCGGATACCCCCGAGAGCGCATCGCGGAGGAGAAGCGCCTCTTTCACGCGGGCGTTGCCGAACTGCTTCAAGTGATCCGGGGCACGGATGATTCGGTGGATAGCCTGATGCTGTTCGGGCACAATCCCGGGTTGACGGATCTTGCGAATCACATCGGCCCGAGAGAGATTTTCAATATGCCCACCTGCGCCGTGCTGCACCTGCGGTTCCAGGCTGACACTTGGTCCACCGTGGGAGAGGTGCCCGGCGACGAAGTGCTGTACGATTATCCGAAGCGCGTGGCGCGGTAGCGCATCGCAGTAGCACAACGCAGTAGAAGGTTATTTTACGTGGACGGTCCGCAGGGAGATATATGAGGAATTCCGGAGGAAGCTAAACGAGGAATGCTGGAGGGTTGAATGTCCGTCGATACGAGAGAAATGAAGTTCACTGCGACTGAAGAGAAAGGCGAGGTTTCGGCCATACTGGCGAGGCCGGCTGGCCCGGACGGCTCAGGCGGCTCCGACGACCAGGCCGCTGCACATGCCCTGCTGGTACTCGGACACGGATCGGGCACGAATATGCGCCATCGGTTCATGGAGGAACTTAGCGACGCGCTGAATGATGTCGGCGTCGCCACCTTGCGATTCAACTATCCCTATTCCGAAAAGGGCGGCGGGGGGATGGACGGCGAGAAGGTGCGCCTGGCCACGGTGCGGGCGGCCATCGAGACGGCGAAGGAAAACGCCGACGGGCTGCCGGTGTTCGCCGGCGGGCATTCCATGAGCGGTCGCATGGTGTCAATGGCGTGTGCCCATGAACCGGTCGAAGGGCTGCGGGGCATCGTGTTTTACGCCTTTCCACTCCACGCGAGCAAGAAGAACGCGGAGCGCGCCGAACACCTGAAGGCGATCGAGGCGCCCATGTTGTTCCTGTCCGGCCAGCGGGATTCGATGGCGGACCTGGATCTTCTGCAGCCGGTCGCGGACGACCTGCCAACCGCGACGCTGCACGTCGTGGATACCGCGGATCATGGATTCAAGGTACTGAAGCGTCGGAATACAGACGAACCCGTCATGGAGGAGCTGGCCAGGGTCTCGGCCGAATGGATGGCGGAACCGCGGTAGCCGGACTATGCTGACCATGCTGACCGCTTGACTACGGCACTTCCTTAGTGCCTTATTAACCCACATGGACACACTGACGATCATATTGCTCATCGCGCTCCTGGCCTGCCTGGCGCTGGCGGCCGGCGTGCTGGTCTGGAGCTTTAAGAACAGCAGCCGGGTCAATGCGCTCAGCGGCGAGAAGGCGGCCATGGAGACCGAACTGGGCGCGGTGCGCGAGCAACTGGCCGAAGCGCGGAATGCACTGGAGGAAGTCCGGAAGCTGGAAGTCGAACGGGCCGGCCTGCTTCAGAAACTCTCCAACGCGGAGGAACGCCTCGGCGAACGGGACGAGGTGGAGAAGCGGTTCAAGGACACCTTCAAGGCCCTGTCGTCGGAAGTCCTTAAGTCGCAGCAGGAATCGTTCAAGGCAAACGCCGAGGAAACGCTGAAAGCGCGCCAGGAAGCCGTCGAGAAACTGGTCAAGCCCCTGTCGGAGAAAATCGAGTCGCTGGACAAGGCACGGGCCAAGAATGCGGGCGAATTTCAAACTCAGATATCGAACCTCATGCAGGCCAACAGGGAACTCGCCAGCGAGGCCCAGACGCTTTCCAACGCGCTTAAGCGGCCCGACGTGCGCGGCCGGTGGGGGGAGACCCAGCTTGAGCGGGTCCTTGAGCTTTCGGGCCTTCGGAAGGACATCGATTTCACGGTGCAGGACAGCTTCGACAGCGAAGGGGAACGGATTCGAACCGACGTGATCGTCCATCTGCCGCAGGACCGGACGGTGATTCTCGATTCCAAGGTGTCGCTGACGGCGCTCATGGAAGCCTTCGAGACGGATGATGACGAAACCCGGTCGGCCGCAATCGACCGCCATGTCAGCCAGGTGAAGAGCCACGTGGACTCCCTGGCCAAAAAGGAGTACTGGAGCGTCCTGGCCTCGACGCCGGACATGGTGGTGATGGTCCTGCCCGAATTCGCCTTTCTCCCCGCCATCGAACGGGAACCCGGGCTGACGGAACGGGCCCTCGAGAAGAACGTGGTCATCGTCACGCCGCCCGCCCTGCTGGCGCTGCTAAAGGCCGTGGAGATGTCCTGGCAGCAGATCCGCGTCGCGGAGACCGCCCGGCAGATCAGCGACCTGGGCAAGGAGATGTACGACCGGCTGGCCGTGTTCGCGGGGCACTACGTCAACGTCGGCAATTCGCTTCGGCAGGCGATCGAACGGTACAATCGCAGCGTCGGTTCATGGGATACCCGGGTTGCCACGTCCGCCCAACGTTTCTCCGACTTGAACGTCCCCATCACGCGGGAACTCCCGGAGGTTCCGCCGGTCGATGCCATTCCCGGATCGATCCAGAAACTGACGGACGGCAAGCCGGAAGCCGGGAAGCTGGCGGACGGGAAGCTGGCGGACGGGAAGTCGGCGGACGGTAACCTGACGGACGGGAAGCCAGTGGACGGCCAGGCTGAAAACGCAGACGGCCGCGTCGTTGACAATGATGAATAACTTGAATTACTGATCACCGATCACCGCCAGAAGTCGATCTCTTCGATTCCAAAAAAACGCAATTCCGTTCTCCCACGGAACACCCAGGCACGCATCCCCCGGTACCAAAATCCATTTTCCAGGCTTGAATATCCCTCCCACCGGCGGCATCCTGTTGCCACACAACTCGTTTTAACGTAAAATTATATTGCTTTATCGCAATAATGGCGTATAATTTATTATAAAGAGCATAATATTACGCCCAAATGAGGTTGTAATATGAAAAACCGGACTGTGCTGTCCTTGATGAAACAGAAGTCGGGTACCCGACTGGGACGACTGATCGCATTGACAGGTGCCCGTCAGACCGGCAAGACCACCCTGGTGCAGGCCGGGTTTCCTGAATACGACTTCGTCTCGCTCGAAGACCCGATCGTACGCCCGGACTATACCGCGCTTTCAGCGGCACAGTGGTACCAACGTTATCCCAGGGTCATTCTGGACGAAATACAGAAGGCGCCTTCGATAGTCGAATCCGTCAAGGCGGTGTATGACCGATATCCCGACACCCGTTCCATACTGCTTGGATCCAGCCAGATCCTGTTGATGGATCAGATCCGGGAGAGCCTGGCCGGACGCGTCACCATATTGGAACTGTATCCGCTTACGATACCGGAGATGATGACCGATTCCTGGCACGATCCGGTCGTGGAATCCCGCCTGGTCCGGTTCCTTGAATCCGGGGATCCTGATATGCTTGTATCAGGAATACCCCAACAAAGCGACAGGTACGCCAGAGCGGTTGATCACCTCGATCACTACCTGAACTTCGGGGGCATGCCGGTCGTTACCGATGTTACGCTGTCCCGGGAGGACCGGTACGGTTGGCTGCAGGACTACCTGCGAACGTATCTGCAAAGAGATCTTCGCGACCTGGCCAATCTTCGGGACCTGGTTCCCTATGTACGCATGTTGCGGGCATTGGGCGGTTTGGCTGGCGGTTTGCTGAATACCAGCGAACTGGCCCGTCTCGCCGGCGTGACGCACAGGACGATCAATCGTTTCGTCACTTACCTCGAAATCAGTTACCAGGTCGTTCAGTTACAACCATGGTTCAGAAATCGAAACAAACGCCTTTCCAAGGCAGCGAAAATACACTTCCTCGATCCGGGCATCCAGCGCGCGTTGCTCAACCGCAGGGGTCGGCCCTCGGGGACCGAATTCGAAGGCGCCATCGTCGCGGAGATCTTCAAACAGGCGCGGAACCTGAGGTTGCCCGTTGATTTATATCATCTGCGAACGGTCGACGGTCGGGAAGTCGATCTGCTGATCGAGACCGAAAGCGGCTATGTGCCTGTCGAGGTTAAATACAAAGACAGGGTCTCGCACAGGGACGCGCGCCACCTGCGTCGTTTGGATGAGATCCTGGACAAACCCGTCCTGCAGGCGCTGGTGCTATCCAACGACCCACATATCCGAGACCTGGGTGACGGCGTGATGGGGATACCCGCGGGATGGGCGCTCGGTGGGTAAAAAGTGCTTCCCGGTGTGAACACCAATGCAATCTCGTCTCGATGACCATCGAACATGCGGAAGAAAACGCGAACATCATGGAATACGCTTTTGAGCGCCGGCCGAATGTGAGGGACTGACGCAACCTCCCTCACCACGTCCGTTCCTTCAGCAGGTCCTGGATGGCCGCCTTCGGGACCGGAAGTTCGTCCATGTGGCCCTCCAGCCATTCCGAGAAATCCGCCTCCATCCCGTCCGTCCACCGGTCATCGATCTGGCCGGGCGTGTATTTCCCCTCCCGCAGCCGCTGCTTGCCGAACATATCTCTCAGCTGGACGAGTTCGGAGGTCTTCACCACGGTCTCCGCGAGGTGGGGCGGGATGAAGGCGACGCCTTCGCGCTTGCCCAGGACGACGTCGCCGGGCATGACGGTGGCCTGGCCGATGCGCACCGCGGTGTTGACGCCCAGGAGCATGATCGTGGGCGAGGCGTAGGAGGGGTGCCAGCCCCGGACGAAGCAGGCGAAGTCCTCCAGCTCCTCGATGCCTTCCAAATCCCGCACCGACCCGTCGAAGACCACGCCGTTGCCTGAATTCGCGTAGATGGCCGTGGCCAGGTTGTCACCGATGATCGGCCCCTCGTCGACCTTGCCGTAGGTGTCCGCCACGTAGACGTCGCCGGGCACGAGCATGTCGATGGGCCAGGAGATCTGGTCGCCGATGCAGCCGGCGGCGGCGCCATTCGCTTCCATCACAGCGCGCATGGCCGGCCGCCGGGGCATGTACATGGCCGTCAGCGCCCGTCCCACGAGTGTCTTGCCGGGATGGGTCTGCATCCATCCGCCCTCGTACTGGTGTTCGTAGCCCGAGCCGCGCATCACGCCCCAGGCCTGGGTGATGGACACGTTCTTCATCCGTTCCATGATCCCGTCCGGCACCCTGGGCCGTCCGTCCGGGAAGCGTTCGCCGTCCCAGTCCGGCGTGTAATCGATGAGTTCCTCAGGGGACAGGTTCAGCGGGCAGAATTTGTCGGACATGGGTGCTCCTCGGGCGTCAGTTTCAGCGCGCGGCTTCGGTCGAATACGAGTGCTCCCCGCGGGCATCTCCCTGCCGGGGCGTCGCATCTCCCTGCCGGGGCTTCGCGGGTTCGATCAGATTCCGCTGGCCTGGTCGTGGTCCCACTGCCATCGGGTGATCTTCGGGTTCAGGGTCAGCACGGCCAGCGCCCCGATGTAGTCCGGACCGGGGTCGACCGACGCCATGGACCAGCGGTCCGTCTCCAAAGGGTCCCAATGCGTGGCCCGCAATTCGGGCGGATCGTTTGGGTCGACGGAGACGTCGAACTGGTCGAGGGGGCAGGACAGGCCCTGCCCGATGGCCTTGACGAAGGCCTCCTTCCGCGTCCAGCAGGCCAGGAAGGCCTCGTCGCGCCGGTAACGGGGCATGGATGCCAGTTCGTTGTATTCGCGGTCGGAAAAAACGCGGTGGGCGATCTTCAGCCGGTCCATGGTCGCGCGGCGACGCAGGTACTCCACGTCGATCCCCACCGGCACGCCCGCCGTGACCGCGTAAACGGCCAGGTCATGAGAATGTGACACGTTGAACCGGATCGATGTCGCCGGATGTGCGAGTTCGGGTTTGCCGTATTCGGTATAGTGGAATTGCAGCTCGGCGGGCACGGCGGAGACGTAAAGGGCAAGGAGGTTGCGAAGGACAGCCCGGGCAACCGTGTATCGATCCCGCGCGCTGCGCACGAGGAACCGCTTCGCCCGCTCGAGTTCGTCGGCCGCCAGGAAACGCTCCAGTTCCCCGACCCGGTCACTCGGCAGATCGAGGGCGGCCCGCCAGACGTGAATCTCGCTTTCCGCGGGCTGCCGCTTCCCGAACGGTTCGGCGGGCGCCGCCTGCCACGTACTGGTGTACCCGATTCCGTCACCGTTCATAGACGATTTTTCCGCCGCCGACTGTCAGGTCTGATTTCGCGTCCCCTGACTTGCACCGGCGGGATAGCGTTCGGGGTGTCCGCCCCGCTTCACCAGTCTGCCTGGTCCGCCGGTAAGCGCTGCGTCCGCTCGGTCCGCCCCTCTTCACCAGTCCGCCTGGTCCGCCGGTAAGCGCTGCGTCCGCTCGGTCCGCCCCGCCCTACCAGTCCGCCACGCTGCCGTCCGTGTCGTAGAAATGCTCGCCGCCCAGTTCCTCCCGGTACGGCGCCCGTTCGCTGATCGCCTGCTCGTCGATCTCGATGCCCAGCCCGGGCTTTTCGGGCAATTCGATATGGCCGTCGACGACCTTCCAGTTTTCCTTCAGGAGGTCCCCGCCGAGCGCCCAGTCCACCTGCTCCTGGGCGAGGAAGTTCGGGATCACGGCGTCCACGTGCATGCAGGACGTGAAGGCCACGGGTCCGATGGCGCAGTGGGGCAGGACGTGGATGTAGTAGACCTCGGCCATGTTGGCGATCTTCTTCAGTTCGGTGATGCCGCCGGCGTGGGATCCGTCCGGCTGGATGTAGGCCGCGGCCTGCTTCTCGAAGACCTGGCGGAACTCCCAGCGGCTCAGCAGCCGCTCGCCCGTGGCAATGGGGAAGGTGACGTGGTCCGAAACGAGCTTGAGGGCGTCCACGTTCTCCTGCGGCACCGGCTCCTCCACGAACATGGGCCGCATGTCCTTGATCTCGTGGCAGATCTCGATGGCCAGAGCGGGAGTCATCTTCCCGTGGAAATCGAAGGCGAGCTCCACGTCCGGCCCCACCCATTCCCGCATGAGAAAGGCGCATTCGACGAACTCGTCGATGACCGCCGGCGGCTCATGGCCCCGCCACTTGCCGCCTGGGCCGGTCTTGAAGGCCGTGTACCCGCTTTCCAGCAGCATGTCCAGCCGTTTCCGGGCCGCGGCCTGGGTTTCGTCGGACAGGTTGCCGATGCCCCAGTGGGCGTATACGCGGATACGGTCCCGAACGGCGCCGCCGAGCAGCTTGTAGACGGGAACGCCGTAGTGCTTGCCGGCGATGTCCCAGAGCGCCTGGTCCAAGGCGGACAGGGCGGTCATGAGGATGGCCCCGCCGCGGAAGAAGGCCGAGCGGTACATGTGCTGCCAGTGATGCTCGATGCGCAGCGGGTCCTTGCCGAGGAGATAGTCGGCCAGCTCGCGCACCGCGCCTTCCACGCTCTCGGGCTTCCCTTCGAGGGTGGACTCTCCCCAGCCTTCAAGGCCAGTGTCCGTGGTGACCTTGACGAGCCGGGTCCGGTGGCGGGGGAAGAACTGTTCGACGGATGCGATTTTCATGACGATTCCCGGCGCCGGGCGGCCGCGTCATCTAACGAAAAGCGGGCGGCCCGCGTCATCTGCCGAATAGCTGCCCCGGATTGATGGCCTCGATGGCGTAACCGGCCGGGACGACGAATATGGAGGGATCGACGGTATGGGGTTTTACGTTGGTCGCGGTCAGGGTCATGGACATGGCCGTCCCGGGGAAGGACGTGGTGACCTGCAGCGGGAAACCGGACAAGCCCTCGGTCCAGAAGGGCATGCTGTCCTTCAACGCGTTTCCGAGGGAAGCGGCCAGGTCCAGCTGGATCGCGTCGGTGACCCACATGTACTGGGTCATCGCGCCGGAAGGATTGGCCCTTGTGATCTTGTACTTCCTGCATTCGTAGCCGGCGATGACCGTCGTTTCGTTCTCGTCGACGATGACTGGCGCGGTCCGTTCTTTCAGGTTCGGGTCCGCGACGATCTCGTAGGCCTTGCTGTTCATGTGGCTGATGACGAATCCGCGGCCCGACGATCCGTCGATGATGACTTCGCCCATCGTCAGGCCGATCATGCCGCCCCGCATGAGGATCTTGGTCTGGCCGCCCTTGATGTAGAGGGTGTAGGACTCGGGCACCAGCATGGTGACCTGGGCACGTTCCTGCATGTTGCCGCCGCTGAACGCCACGCTGAAGTCGAGGCTGCCTTCGAAGGCGCCTTCCTGTGGTTGGGCATATGCAGATGGAAAGGGCGCCAGGACGAGGCCCAGCAGTACTGCGATCGCCGCGTATCTTGTCACGTCTCTCTGATCCCGTCTGGTTCGAAGTCTGCGAAATGCGATGGATGCCTACTCTTCGGAAATGATGGTGAGTTCACCGGCGTGGCAGGTGTAGCAGGTAACCAGTTGCAGGTCTTCCTTCTTCATGACGTTGCTGTTGATGGCTACTACCTGCTCGTTGACCTGCTCCACGAGCCTGATGAACTCGCGGCCGATGAGCTTCGTTTCCTTTTCGTCGCTGGCGTAGTCTTTCAGGTTGTGGCAGTAGTCGCACTTCTCCCCGATGCCGCTGCTGACCGACTTCATGTATTCGCGTATATCCCGGGTAGAGAGATCCGTCAGGACCTGGACGTTCTGGGGGGTGCGCTGGGCGTCCACGGTTGCGTCGACCAGGACCGTCATCACGAAGCAGGCGGCTATCACCGGTATGAACCGTTTCATCGCGACTCCTTTCGTCGTGGGCATTGCGGACTCTGTTGCCCGTCGCCGGGCCTTCCCCGCGCCTCGGGCGGTTCGGGCAAATTAGGTACGCTCCCCCGCGCTGTCAAGGGCTTTCAGGCCAGTCTTGCCGTCCCGTCCTTCCGCCTTATTTGTATTGACAGTTCCGCCCGTTTGCCTTTTCAATACCGATGTCTATCCGGGACCGGCGGCACTCCCCGGCGGCCGGCCCGGCCGGACCGCCACTTCCCGTTCGATGGTAACCCCACCTGGTATATACCGTGATCGATTCGATCTTATACGCGCTCGGCCTGATCGGAGGGTCCGAGCACCTGTCCTTCAGAACTACGATCCCTGTCTGGGTCATCGTCCTCTTCACCCTGTCCGTGGCAGGGCTCGTCGTCCTTTTCTACCGCCGCATGCCCGTGGCGACTTCCACGCCGATGAAAACCATGCTCACCACGCTGAAGATCCTGCCTCTGCTGCTGGTCGTGTTCTGTCTCATGGAACCCGTCATCGTGTCGTCGGAGGTCTCGCCCCGCAGGGGTTTCCTCCTGATGCTGTTCGACGACTCCGGGAGCATGGGCATTCAGGACGCAACGCGGGGCCTTTCGCGTGTGGAAGCGGTGAAGCGCCGGTTCGGGGATGATGGGCTGCTCGAGGAACTCGCCGCACAGTTCAGGCTGAGGTCCTACCGGTTCGCGGACCGGACCGAACGGGTCCCGGGTATCGGGGAACTGGACGCTTCCGGGACCGCGACGGACATGGCGGGAGCGCTCGCACAGGCCGCCGGCGAGTTCAGGGACCTGCCCGTGGCCGCCGTGGTGCTGGTGACCGACGGCGCGGACAATACGGGCACGGGTACGGACAAGCTGGCCAACGCGGCCGCATACCTCGCATCGCAGGACACGCCGGTCCATGCCGTGGGCGTCGGCCGGGAACGGATCGATCGGGACGTGGAGATTCTCAAGGTAGCCGCATCGGACCGGGTCACGGAAGGTACCATAACCGACCTGGTCGTCACCCTTCGCAGTTCGGGGTATTCGGGCCGGTCCGTCGACCTGAACATCAGGGAGGGCGGTCGCGTGGTCCAGACGGTACCCGTACGGCTGGGCGGAGACGGCGACATCCAGCGGGTCCAGGTCTTTCTCTCGCCGGAATCGCCGGGCATTCTCGAATACTCGGCCGAAGTCGCCCCGCAGAACGCGGAGACGATCGCGGAGAACAACGCGCAGGCCTTCCTGCTGGACAACCGGTCGAAAACCGGACGGGTCCTCTACGTGGAGGGATACCCCCGGAGAGAGTTCAAGTTCATTCGAAGAGCCCTGGAGGAAGACCCCAGGATCGATCTGGTCTCGATCGTCCGGATCTCACCGGACGGGAGGATCTACCGTCAGGGAATCCGGGATCCACAGCGGGAGCTGACAGCAGGATACCCCCGAAGCCGCGAGGAGCTGTTTGCCTATGACGCCGTCGTTTTCGGAGATGTCGAGGCAGACTGGTTCACGCCCGAGCAGTTGCGGCTCACCGAGGCCTTCGTGAGTGACCGCGGCGGCGGCTTCCTGATGATCGGCGGACTGAGTGCCTTCCGGGAAGGTGGGTACGCGGGAACGCCGATCGAGGACCTGCTGCCGGTTCGACTCACCGGCGAAGACTGGGCCATGGGCATCGTCGACCACGCCTTTCTCCTCGAACCGGCCGCGGAAGGGATCGACCATCCGCTGCTCCGTTTCGGGTCTACCCGGGAGGAAAACAGCGCGATCTGGAGCGAGTTGCCGGAACTGATGGGCTACAACCGGATCGGCGGTGCGAAACCCGGCGCCGCCGTGCTGGCGATTGACCCGAAGGCGGACGCGCTGGAAGGATCGAACGTGGTCCTGGCGGTTCAGCGTTATGGAAGAGGACGGTCCATGGCCTTTACCGGTTTCAGCACGTGGCGATGGCAGATGCATCTTCCGTCGGAAGACCAGTCGCACGAACGGTTCTGGCGCCAGATGATACGCTGGATCTCCCTGTACGCCCCCGGTCGGGTATCGGTCGCTACGGATCGGACGAACTACGCCGGACACGAGCCGGTCATTATCGAAAGCCGCTTGTTCGACCAGGAATTCGAACCGGTGGACGGCGCCGAAGTGTGGGCCGACATAACGGGCCCTGCCGGACGTACGGAGGCCGTGCGGCTCGAGCGGATCCTGGGAAGGAACGGACTGTACAGCGGCGAGTTCCGGCCCGCACTGGGCGGAACGCACAGGGTGGAGGTGTCGGTCCGTTCCGGAGATGGCGAGTTGCTGCGTGACCAGACCGGGTTTACCGTGGCCCCTTCGGCCACCGAATTCACGAACGCGGGGCTTCGCCGGGAAGAACTCGAAAGACTCGCGGCGTCCACGGGCGGCACGTACCTGCCGCTGTCCGATGCGGGACAGCTCACGGAACTGATCGCGCCTGTCGAGGATACGGCGACTTCGATCCGCGAGAGAGACCTGCGGGACGCCCCCTTCCTGTTCGCAGCGATTCTGCTCTTCCTGAGCGCCGAGTGGTTCCTGCGACGGCAGAAAGGACTTTCGTGATGGGCCTGGTCAACCTGGCCCCATGTATGGCCGCGAGCATGCTGTCCGCGAGCATGCTGTCCGCTTGCCTGCTGTCCGCTTGCCTGCTGTCCTTGGGGCTGTTGCCGGCTCATGCGGTCGGTCCTCAGGAAATGAAACCCGCGGGACCGTCGTCGGGCGTGCGATACGGGCTGGTCATCGCGGGTCTCGGCGGCGAGACGAAGTACGTGGAACAGCATCTGGCCTGGGCGCGCGGATTCTACGAGGTATTGAAGACCGAACATGGTTACCCGGAAGACCGGTTGTTCCTGCTGGTCGAAGACCCGGACGCCGCGGGCGGCCCCCCTGCTGTGAAGTCCACACTCGAGGAGATCCGAGCTGCCCTGACCGAGCTGGCGCGCATGGTGCGTCCCAACGACGATCTGTTCGTCCTGCTGATCGGCCATGGCAGCGCCACGGGCACGGGCGCCAGACTGAACATACCCGGCCCCGACCTGACGGCGGACACGCTCCGTGACGCGCTCGATGAGATCGGAGCCCGATACACGGTCGTGGTGAACGGAGCGAGTTCCAGCGCCCCGTTCATCGACGCGCTCAGCGGTCCCGGCCGCGTAATCGTAACGGCAACCAAGAGCGGCGCCGAACGGCTGTCCACGGTCTTCCCGGAACACCTGCTCGACGCACTGAAAGCGCAGGCGGGCGACCTGGACAAGGACGGGCGGGTCTCCGTGCTGGAGTCCTTTATCTTCGCGAGGAACAGGACCGCGGAGTGGTACGTAGGCCAGGGGTTGCTGGCTACCGAGCATGCCCTGCTGGACGACAATGGCGACGGGCGGGGTACCCGGGAACCGGGACCCGGCGGTACGGATGGGACGCTGTCCGGCAGGATATACTTCGGACGCGGGCCAGGCGGACCGGAAGCCACCGCCGGGACCGTGCCGCCCGGCGGGCAGGCGCTGCAGGCGCGCATAGAGGAACTGCGTTGGCTGATCGATGACCTCAGGGCCCGTAAGGACCAGGAGGACCCCGGAGAATACGCGGCGCGCATGGAGGAAATGCTGATCGAACTGGCCCGGGTGACCCGCCAGCTCAGGGAACTTCAGACACCGGAAGACCAATCCCCTTGACCCTTTCCGTCTTGTCCTTGACGCATGGTCCGGAGCCGTTAACATATGGAGCGGTTGAAGCAGTGAATTGCGTACGGACGCCAACACGGAAAGTGCCCGCATGACGGATATCGTTTCAATTCGAGGTCGAGAAATCCTGGACTCCAGGGGGAACCCCACGGTGGAGGCTGAGGTACAGCTTTCCTGTGGCGCCTTCGGGCGGGCGATCGTCCCATCGGGCGCTTCGACGGGCGCCCACGAGGCGCACGAGCGCCGAGACGGCGACGGTTCGCGCTATCTCGGCAAAGGCGTCCTCGGCGCCGTTGCCAGCGTCAACGGTGAAATCGCCGAGGCGCTGCGCGGCCGGGACGGGACCGACCAGACCGGGGTGGACCGCGCCATGATCGAACTCGACGGTTCGGCCAACAAGGACGTCGTCGGCGCCAACGCCATCCTCGGCGTGTCGCTGGCGGTGGCCCGCGCGGCGGCGGAGGCGGCCGGCCTGCCGTTGTACCGGTACCTCGGGGGCGACCGGGCCCGCATGCTCCCCGTTCCCATGATGAATATCCTCAACGGGGGATCCCACGCCGACAATAACGTCGACCTGCAGGAGTTCATGATCATGCCCGTAGGCGCTTCCTCCTTCGCCGAAGCGTTGCGCATGGGCGCCGAGGTCTTTCACAGCCTCAAGGCGGTGCTCCTGAAGAACGGGTACGCGACTTCCGTGGGCGACGAAGGCGGTTTCGCCCCGAACCTCTCTTCGAACGCGGAGGCCGTCGAAATGCTGATGTCGGGCATTTCCGACGCCGGTTACGAACCGGGCGCCGACGTGGCGATCGCCCTCGACGCGGCGGCCTCGGAGTTCCACGAACAGGGCATTTACCGGCTGGAAGCGGAATCCCGGCCGGAAAAGACCGCGGAGGAGTTGATCGAATACTACGCGGACCTGGCCGGCAGGTATCCCGTCGTTTCCATCGAAGACGGCGTGGCGGAGGACGACTGGGACGGATGGAAGCAGCTCACCGACCGGCTTGGCGATGACGTGCAGCTCGTCGGCGACGACCTCTTCGTGACCAACACCGGCCGGCTTTCCCGGGGCATCCGAAGCGGCGTCGCCAACAGCATTCTGATCAAGATCAACCAGATCGGCACACTGACGGAGACCTTCGAAGCCATCGACATGGCGCAGTCCTCGGGCTACACGGCGGTGATTTCCCACCGGTCCGGGGAGACGGAAGACACGACGATCGCGGACATCTCGGTGGCGAAATCGGCCGGTCAGATCAAGACCGGTTCCCTCTGTCGTTCCGAGCGGACCGCGAAGTACAACCAGCTGTTGCGTATCGAAGAAGAACTCGGCGAAGGGGCCCGGTACGCGGGCCGGTCCATCCTGCGCCGGGACGCATAGGCAGAGCACGGCCCATGGCAGATAAGGGACCTTTCCAATCCGATGACTCGGCGGCGTCCGATGCTTCGGCGGCGCCCGATCCCTCGAGGGGGTTTGCGGCCGGCCGGCGCCGGCGGTCCAGGAAGCGGACCCGGCTGAGGTGGATCGTCCTCGGCGTGATCGCCGTCGTATTCGGCTACGTCTATATCGGCGGCAGTTACGGATGGTACAACATGTGGAAACTCAGGGAGCAGCGATCCCGGCTGCAGGCCGACCTGAAGGAACTGGAATCCAGGGAGCGCGTTCAGATCGGCGAACTGGAACTGCTGGAAGGCGATGCCGAGACGGACGACCGGACGCGCTTCGAGCTGGAGAGGCGTGCCCGGGAGGAACACGGCATGGTCCGGGAAGACGAGTTGATATACCGATTCCCCGCGGAAACGGATTCCGCCGAAGCGGATTCTGTCGAAGCGGATTCCACCGAAGCCAGGACGTCCGATCCCGGCCGCTGAAACGGTTTCCTCCCGGGAACCAGCGGGCCTCCTCATGGCCATACGATCCTCGGAAGCCATCGTATTGAACCGAATCCCGCTGGGGGATACCAGCCTCCTGGTCACGGTCTACGCGCGGGCATTCGGAAAGGTGAAGCTCGTGGCCCGCGGGGCGCGGCGTCCGAAAAGCAGGATGGCGTCCTCGCTGCAACCGCTGTGCGTAATCACCGTATCGTACAACCATCGCGAGAACCGTGAACTGCAGCATCTTTCGAAGGTCGAGGCGGGACCGTACTTCAGGCGGATCGGGGAAGATCTCACGAAGGTGGGCTATGCCAGTGCTGTCTGTGAACTGGTGAACCGGCTCGTCCTCGGCGAAGAACCCGGTGAGCAACTCTTCGGACTGATCTTACGTACACTGGAAGCCATCGACCAGCTGTCCGCGGACGCATGCGAAATGCTGTTTTGGCGCTTTCAGATAGAATTTGCCGACGTCTACGGCACCGGTCCGGAGTTCACCGCCTGCCTGGGTTGCGGGGAGTGCCCGGAGGAAGCCTCGGTCCGATTCAGCCCGTCTCTGGGCGGGATCCTCTGCCGGAACTGCCAGGCGCAGGACGGCGAGGCCATGCAACTCTCCCTGGGTACCACCCGGTTGCTCGCCCGTGTGCGCGAAATGCCGCTGGAGCATCTGCCCCGGCTCAAACCCGTCGGGACGTCGCGCCGGGAGATCCAGCGTGTCATGCGCGCCTTCTACCTGTACCAGATGGACGACGGACGGGAGTTGAAGTCACTGAAATTCCTGGAGTCGATCGAGGAGGACGGACGGGAGCGCAAGCCATGAGGGACCGCAAGCCATGAGGGACCGCAAGCCATGAGGGAGCGCAGGCCATGAGGGAGCGTGGAAAAAAGTATGACGTGGTGACCTGGGGCGAAGGTTTTCTTTGCCTTACCCCGAGGGGGCGGGAGCGGTTCGAGCAGTCCGGCGGTTTCGATGCGGCCGTGTCCGGCGGCGCGCTGGAGGCTGCAGTCGGTCTCGCAAGGCTTGGTCTGCGCACGGCCTGGCTTTCCGCCGTGGGCGACACGCCCCTGGGCATGAAGCTCGTCAATAAGGTCCGGGAGCACGGCGTGGACACCCGGCACGTGGTCCGCGTGCCCGGTGGCCGCACCGGGCTGTGCTACGCCGAGACGGGCAGCGCGCCCCGGCCGGCCCGGTACTGGTACGACATGGAGGGTACCGCTTTTCGTGCTGCCCCTCCCGGTACGGTGGACTGGGCCGCGGCCCGCGACACGGCCGTTCTTCACCTCGATCTCACGGCGCCCATGCTCGTCGACGCGAACGCCGGCCGGCTGCAATCCGCCCTTGAATACTCCAGGGCCGCGGACCACCCGGTCAGTATCCTGCTGGACGTTACGGAAGGGGCGCGTCTCGACGCCGCGGTCGGCGCGAGCGTGCTTGGCCTCGTGGAATCCGCGGGCGTCGTCATGACGACCCGAAGAGCCCTGGAGACGATCTGGGATTTCGAAGGTCCGCTGGCGGCGGCGGCCGACCTGGCGCGCAGCCGGTTCGATTCGAAGCACGTGGCGGTCGTGGAGCACCGCCTGACCGCCGAGGGGGCCGCGGTCTGGGCTTCCGTCGCGGTTTCCCCATCGGGAGAGACCTTCGAGGAGCGGTCGGGGGAGATCAGGGTGGTCGATACCGATGGAGCACTGGGCGCTTTCGCGGCGGGTTTTCTCCTCGGCTGCCTGGAGGGCTGCAACCGTTCCGCCGTGCAGTTCGGCAATGCCGCCGCCGCGCTTTCCTGTTCCATTCCCGGTCCGCTTAACTGGTTCACCCGGGACGACCTTGAAGCACAGATCGAGGGAACCGGATCGGGGCTCCGGCGTTAGCCAGACGGAAGCGGATCGAACGCGGATCCTGCCATTTTCGTTTTTTTGCGATTGAATCGAAGAAAAAGTGCACACAGAGTGTATATAAGTGCATCCGTAATGTATATATGTAGATACCGTCGTCGCACCCGCGGGAACACAGTACGCAGAAACCATGGACGGCTCGATGACCACAGCAGTTCGTTTCGACCGTCCTCCCCGGGTTGAATCCCACCAAAGGAGGCATCAAAATGGCAGGAAGATACCTTGCAGCGCGGTCCATCGCGCGTCCGAAGACCTTCGTCTCTGACGCAGGCACGCCGTTCTCGTCTCCGGAGTGTTGTTGGGGCATTCCCTGAGTCCCGGACCCGATCAGGGGAACTGACGCACGTCCTCCGGAGCCGCGAGACCTACGTCACGCGGTGTTTTTTTTGTCCTTGAACGAATCGAACCGGAGGTAGAATCACTTCATGTATAATCCAGAGTTCTGGGAAATCCGATTGGACCAGGTTGACCTGGAGCAATATCCCAATGAAGCGAATATCTGGTACGAGACGGGGGAGGATCGGGTGCACAGGTACCAGCGCGAAGACCGTGTGGACGAACTGGCCGACGCGGTCTACGATTTCCTCTCCCAGTATCTGACCCAGAAACAGTGCGAGGTTGTGGTGCTGTATTTCATCTACCAGAAGACCCAGCAGGAGACCGCGGAGATCCTGGGTATCTCCCGCAGGGTAGTGAGCCAGCACCTGTTCGGGATCTGCCGGGGCGGAAAGCACATCGGCGGCGCGGTAAACAAGCTGCGCAAGCTGTGCGACCGGCATGGCATCGATTTCCAACCGGCCGAGCCGTCGTTCGAGTCGCAGGAATACAGCGAACAGCTCGCCATTTCCGCCTGAAACACGATCCCTTAACGCTTCATGCCACTACGAAAAAGCCGCCGGAGTCATCATCCGGCGGCTTTTTTGGTGAAAGCGACTGAATGGTGAAAGCGACTTGATTGATGGACCATGATCGATTTACCGATGCCATAGAACGCATCGACGCCGCGAACGGCGCCGATCCGGAATCCGAAGAAGTCGACGGCCGGCCGATGCCGAAGGCGCTCCTGTACGGCTTGCGGATGTCGGCCTGCCTTGAAGACCTGGCGCCCGGCGCGTCGGAAGCGCTGCGGCTGGCCGTGCGCTGCCAGCACATCCAGCGGTGGAAGATACCCCGCGGCGATTTCCCCGTGGGCCGGCTCGGCTACCGGCAGTGGCGCACTGAACTGGCCTGGTACCATGCCCAGACCGCGGGCGCCATCCTGCGGGATGCCGGCTATGACGGCGCCCTGGTGGAGCGCGTGCAGGCACTCGTCCGGAAAGAGCGCTTCAAGGCCGACCCCGAGGCGCAGACCCTTGAGGACGTCGCCTGCCTGGTGTTTCTCCGGCACTATCTGCACGAGTTCGCGAAAAAGCAAAGTGACGAAAAACTGGTCGATATCCTGGCGAAGACCTGGAAGAAGATGTCGCCCGCGGGCCGGGACGCGGTGCAGAAAATAGACTTCACTCCCGCGTTGAAGTCGTTGCTGGACCGGGCGGTCCGGGCAGCATGATGAGGAGACCATGATCCATGCCCGGACACCACGCTAAGAATATCGTGTTCGTGTTCAGCGATCAGCACCGATGGTGCAGCACCGGCTTCGGCGGCAGCCGCCAGGTGCGGACACCGTACATGGACCGCATGGCCGACGAGGGGGTCGTCTTCGACCTGGCGGTCTCCAACATCCCGGTCTGCACGCCCTGGCGGGCGGCCTTTCTGACCGGCCAATACCCGTTGACGACGGGCATGTTCATGAACGACGTGCGGCTTCCGACGGACCGGCCGACCCTGGCCACGGTCCTGCGCGCGGCGGGCTACGACACGGCCTACATCGGGAAATGGCATCTCGACGGTCCTTCCCGGAGCGGATACACGCCGCCCGGTCCACGCAGGCAGGGGTTCGATTTCTGGGCGGTGGGCAACTGTACCCACGACTACATGAACTCGCTGTACTATCGGGATTCGGACGCGCCGCTGTACTGGAACGGCTACGATGCGGAGGCGCAGACCTCCCTGGCCATAGAATACCTGCGCGCCCGGGGGCGTGACCGGGAGGGGGACCGGAGTCGGAACCGGGCGAGCGACCGGCCCTTCGCGCTGGTGCTGTCGTGGGGACCGCCGCATAATCCCTACGAATCCGTACCCGGCCGCTACCTTGACCAGTATCCGCCGGAAGAAGTGGAGGTGCGTCCCAACTGTCCCGATCCCGTCCGGACCGACCTGGCGGGTTACTACGCGCATATCACGGCCCTCGACGACCAGTTGGCGCGGCTCGGCGGCTTCCTCGAAGAACAGGGACTGATGGACGAAACGGTTTTCGTATATACTTCGGACCACGGCGACATGCTCGGGTCGCAGGGCCGGCAGCGCAAGCAGCACCCCTGGGACGAGTCCATCCGCGTCCCCTTCGTCATGTGTTGCCCGGAGCAGGCGGGCAAGGCGGGCCAGGCGCACGCGGAGCAGGCGGGCCAGGCGCACGCGGAGCAGGCGGGCCAGGTGCACGCGGAGCAGGCGGGCCAGGTGCACGCGGGGCTCCGGATCGGCACCCCCTTCAACGTGGTGGACATCATGCCGACGCTCCTCGGCCTGGCGGGCATCGAGGTCCCCGATACCTGCGAGGGCCGGGACCACGCCCCGGCGGTGCGGGGCGAGGCCTTTACGGGCAACGATGCCGCTTACATCATGAGCATCGCGCCCTTCTCGGAATACCGGGGCCAGCCCTGGCGGGGAATACGAACCGCCGGGCACACCTATGTGCGCAATCTCGACGGGCCCTGGCTGTTGTACGACAACCGGGAGGATCCCTGCCAGCTGTCCAACCTGGCCGGCCAGGAAGAACATGCCGGCCTGCAATGCCGCCTGGACGGCATGTTGCAGCAAGAGATGGCCCGACGGGGCGACGCGCTGCTTCCCGCCGGCCATTACCTGGAGCGGTTCGGATACGAAGTGAACGAAGCCGGGGCGATACCCTACGAGACGGCGGTTCCCCCGCCTGGTCGACGCGGTAGCCCGGACCATGGTGGGACCACTTGAGATGGTAAGGAGATGGTAAGGAGAGGACGATGGCGGAACAAGCCAATCTGCGACTGATCGACCCGGTGCGGGATACCGCCGCGATCGCCGAGATGTGGAACGAAAGCGACGGCGAATGGCCCGGCACCTGGAACAGCGGCGTGCCCACGACGGCGCGGGACATCCGGGACTGGCACGAAAAGTTGGAATACACCGCGGTCTTCGTCTGGGCCGAAGGGGAGAAGATCGGCGGATACTGTTCCCTGGTATACGACAAGGACGACAGCGAGGCCCTCTACCTCGCACTGTTGAACGTCTCACCGCGCTTCCAGGGAAGAAGCATCGGCCGGCGATTGCTCGTTCGCTCGGTGGAGATGGCCATCGAGGACAAGAAGTACCACCTCGACCTAGATACCTGGTCGGGTAACGTGAAGGCGATGGCGCCCTACAAGCGGACGGGTTTCTTCTGGGACGCCGGCGGCTGGCCGATCATGCGCAACTACATGCCCGCCATCCTCGAGATGCCCTGTACGCGGTACTACTTCGACAGGCACGATTGGTACGCGTCGCTGCAGCGGCGGATCGACCAGCGTCCTGACGATGAAACCTGGGAAGGACTGCGGGTGTTTACCTACCGGTTTATGGCCGGGGGGACGCCGTCATCCGGTGGCGGCGCCGGGTCCGGCGCGGATGAAGCCGGTCCTGCCGCAGACCGGGAGGAATTGACGGTACGGGTGGACCGCGAAGCCCGGCACGTGACCGCGGTGGAGACGGCAGAACTGTCCGCCTGGGCAACGGTGGACGACATCGAGCCGGTACGGGGCGGGCAGACGGTTCTTCGGTGGAAACTGGAGAACCGGAAGGACGTTCCGGCCGCCGTCGCGTTGACGGCGAAAGAGACAGGCGATTTGTCCATCGACTACCACTGCCGGAAGACGTTGGGCCCCGGCGAGACGGTCACCCTCGAGGCGCCGGTGAGCGTGTCGGCCGAAGCCAAGTCCGTGGACCTGAAGAAGACCGCGCCGAGGGTGCGCACCGGCATACGTTGGGACGATTTGCCCATCGACCTCGCCACAGGTATCCGGCCGCGGGTCGAGATGTCCTTTTCCATCGATCCCGGGGAGATCACCCTGGCGCCCGGCGCGCCGCGACCGGTGCGCGTAACCCTGCACAGCCAGTTGGCCGAAGACAAGGAAGCGCAGGTCCGCGTCACGGCATCGGACGGCCTCTCGGTGGACCGCAGCGCGCGATCCGTCGCGGTGCCCGCCCGGGGATACGGAGGATTCGAAACAGTCCTCGAGGCGGACCGACCGGGCGTGTTCGAACTGACCCTGTCGGGCCGCCTGGAACGGGAGGGCGGACCGGTCGACCTGGCGGATGCGAAACACGCCGTCTTCGCTTTGGCACCGGGCGGGATGTTGTACCACCAGGACGGCGCGATACGGTTCGAGAACGAAATCTTCCGGGCAAGCTTGGAGGCCGAGGGCGGCCAGCTGAAGATCAGCGACCGGTCCACCGGGAGGTACCTGGGAACGGAAGGCGGGCGTCCCATACCGCCGAAGTGGCCCAGCGAATACAGCGAGTCGGACTTCAAGCTGAAAGCCGAAGAGGTCGGGCACGGCGTGGTCCTCACGGCAACCTATGCACCCCGGAAGGCCCCCGGCCTCGTATTCAGCCGGATCATTCGGTTGAACGCCGGACCGGTCATTACCGTGGAGCACACGCTGGAGAATACCGGCTTCGACCCCCGCACCTCCCGCCTCTACCAGTTCGTCACGAACGGAGGCACGGACCAGGCGACGCTGGCGCTGCCGCTCCGGGAAGGGATACTCACAACCCGTTGCAGCGACCGGCCCGCGCCGGACGACCACGACTTCAAGACCGGCGACCCCTACGCGGAAACGTGGGGCGCCTTCGAAATGCCCCACGGAACGATGGGGGTCCTGTGGCCCGACGGTTCGGAAGAGGTCGAATGGAACGGTTTTGAATTCCAGTCGGTGAGCGTGGAGACGACCTGTGCGCCCCAGTCCCGCGTCTCCTTCGGCGCAATGACGCTGCGCGTCGGAGACGGTGGCTGGCAAGGCGTGCGCTGGCTGTGGCGGCGTATCCGGGGGGAACCGGTCGGAGAAGTCGAGCCCGCTCCGCGGATCCTGGACGAATTCGAAGCATCGACCGATCCGTCCGTCGCCGTGGTAAGCGGGGACGAGACCGACCTCCGATTCCGGATTGCGCAGTGGAAGTCCCGGAAGGCCAGCGGGACCGTTTCATTCGTCATGCCGGACGGGTGGCGGTGCGACCCGCCGTGGGTTTCGTTCTCCGAGATCGACTGGCGGCAACCCTTCGAGGGCTCGGTGCGGCTTTCCACGTCGCGGCCGCCCGGCGTCTACACCGGTCGCATGGTGCTGGACAGCGGGGAGCGCGGCGCGGAGGTCGAGCTTCCCCTCGTCCGGCTGACGGACGGATCGGCCGTGGAAATCGACGAGATCGAATCCGGGAGCCACATCGAATCCGGGAACCACAACGAATCCGGGGGACATGTCGAATCCGGTGGGCACAGGGTGTATACCATTCGTAACCAGCGGCTCGAAATCGACGTCGCCCCCTCCTTCCTCGGATCCGTGTGCGCCATCCGGGATGCCGGCGGCGAATGCAACCACCTGGCTTCCGCCTTCCCCGAACCCAGGGCCTTCGGATGGAGCTACCCCTGGTATGGCGGGTTGCAGCCCGAGATCGTGCTGGACCGCCTGTCCTGGACGGAATCCCTCGAGGACGAGACATTCACCGCGGAGCCCGTCTCCTATCGTGCCCGGGGTCTCGAATGGACGGGCCTGCGACAACGGGCGGCCTTATCCAAAGAGGCGTCCCGCGGCCTGATCCTGGAACTCGATACCCTGACCCTGGGGGGTGGACCGGTAATCAAACTGGTATGGAGGCTGCTGAACGAGAGCGACGCGCACCGGCGGCTGAGGGGCGGATGGCATCTGTTCCTGAAGCCCGACGGCGAGATGGACGACACCGTCCTCTTTTCGGCGGACAGCGAGCAGAAACGGCGCCCGTGGTATGTCGAACAGGATGGTGGACACTGGGCCGCCGCCGCCAACCCGCGCACCGGGCGGACCTTCGTGCTCGTTTCGCCGGGGAACGGCGTCCGGATGGACAGCTGGGGCGACGCCGGGGGCCACCTGAAGCTCATGCGGAGTCACGAAGTGGCCGCCCATGGAGTCAGCGAGGAAACGGCTTACCTGGTCCTGGCCGGATCGAGAGAGGAAGCGCGGCGATACGCGGTGTTGAAAGACCTGCGATGATTTACGCGCAGTCGGGGACACCCGGTTTGAAGGACCGGGCGGAGTGGACAGATCAGGTGATCCTGCATCACCCCGGCAGGCCGTTCGATCCCCAGAGATCGGTGTTTTCCGTCAGGATCTCGGGACCGTCGGACAGGATTGCTACCGTGTGTTCGAAATGGGCGGACAGCCGTCCGTCGGCGGTGGAGGTCGTCCATTCGTCGTCGAGGACCCGGATCCGGTGCGCGCCCGCGCACACCATGGGTTCGATGGCGATGACCATGCCCGGTTTGAGCCGGATGCCGCGTTGCGGCCTGCCGTGATTGGGGACCTGCGGTTCCTCCCAGAGACTGCGGCCGATCCCGTGGCCGCACAGGTCCCGCACCACCGAGTATCCGTGAGATTCCGCGTATTGCTGCACCGCGTGCCCGATGTCGCCGATGCGGTTTCCCGGCTTCGCTTCCTCGATCCCCTTGAATACCGACGCACGCGTGACGTCCATCAGCCTCTGCGCCTCCGGTGAAACACGGCCCACGGGGAAGGTGAAGGCCGTATCGCCGTGGTACCCGTCGATGATCATGGCGAAATCGAGACTGAGGATGTCCCCATCGTCGACTTTGCGCCGCGGACTGGGGATGCCGTGCACGATCTCGTCGTTGATGGACGCGCAGATCGTGGCGGGAAAGGGCGGGTGGTAGCTGGGCCGGTACCCCAGGAAAGAGGAGGTGCCCCCGAAATCCCGGATCATTCTGCGGGCGATCCGGTCCAGCTCGGAGGTCGAGATGCCCGGCCTGACGGATTCTCCCATGCGCTGCAGCGTCGCGGTCGCGGCCTGGCCGCTGCGGCGGATGGTTTCGATCTGTTTTTCGGTCTTGAGAATGATTCCCATAGCCGTTGCCCCACGATATTCCACACGTAATCCGGCACGCGATCATCAGATACCTGGCGCGTCCGGGCATGCGCTTGACCGGCGCGACCTCAAAAACGCCCTTTGCATGATAAGCGGGAAGGCGGATTAGTCAAGGGCAATAAGGTGGACCTGCCTGGTCACGCATGGTCGCGCCCGCTTCGAGGTGTCCCCTGAAATACCTTGTCCCCCTTTGGGGTGTCGTGTATGTTCAGTCGCGGGTTTTGCGCCGGGCTTCCCGGCTGCAATGGGATATAAGCGAAATCACCGGTAACCAGGAGTAAAGTGAACAGGATCATGGACCAATCGGCACTCAACGAAGCACCCACGCGAAAGTGGCTGACCTACCGGCCGGAGATCAAGCTCATCGACTGCACCATTCGGGACGGCGGCCTGATGAACGACCACCGTTTCGACGCGGATACCGTCAAGGCGGTCTACCAGGCCTGTGTCGCCGGTGGGATCGACTACATGGAAATCGGGTACATCAACTCGCGGCAGATCTTCTCCCCCGACGAACACGGACCCTGGAAGTTCTGCGCCGAGGAGGACATCCGCGGCGTCGTGGGTGATAATGACTCGCCTGTAAAACTGGCGGCGATGGCCGACGCGGAGAAATCGGACTACAAGACCGATATCCTGCCGGCCGAGGACAGCGTGCTGGACATGATCCGGATCGCCACCTACATCCACCAGATACCCCTGGCGCTGGACATGATCCAGGACGCCCACGACAAGGGCTACGAGGCCACGTTGAACCTCATGGCGGCGTCGACGGTTCCGGAAAGCGAAATGGACGAGGCACTCTCCATGCTCGTCGAATCGCCCGTGGACGCCATCTACGTGGTGGACAGCTTCGGCGCCCTGTACAGCGAACAGATCGAAGCGCTCGTGGACAAGTTCCTGAACGCCCTTCAATCCACCGACAAGGAGGTGGGCATCCACGCCCACAACAACCAGCAACTGGCCTTTGCAAACACGATACAGGCGCTGATCCGCGGGGCGAACTACCTGGACGCCAGCCTCGCCGGTCTCGGCCGCGGCGCCGGCAACTGCCCCATGGAACTGATCGTCGGATTCCTGCACAACCCGAAGTTCCGCCTGCGTCCGCTGCTGGACTGCATACAGTACCACGTCGAGCCGATGCGGGCCGAACTGATGTGGGGGTTCGACATTCCCTACATGATCACGGGGCTGATGAACCAGCATCCCCGGTCGGGCATGCGGTTCAACGCGGCGAAGGAAAGGGGCAGCATGGCCAGATTCTACGACGAGATGGAGGACGCCGGCTGACCCGGCGCCCCCGAACCCGGCCTCCCCCGCAAGCCCATGATAACCCCGCTCGAACAGCGCATCGTGGAACAGGTACGCGTCCTCCGCGACGACATGATCGGGTTTTTGCGGGAGATGATCCGCATTCCCTCCGTGAATCCGCCGGGTGACGGATACCCGGACTGCGCCCGGCTCGTGGGCGACCGGTTGAGCGCACTGGGTTACGAAACCCGGTACGTGACCGCCGCCGGCCATCCGGACCATTCCGATGAATACCCCCGGGTCAACGTGGTGGGCCGGCTTCCCGGCCGGTCGCCGATGCCCACGCTGCATTTCAACGGCC
Organism: Gemmatimonadota bacterium; assembly: GCA_026702745.1. Classification (NCBI taxonomy): domain Bacteria; kingdom Pseudomonadati; phylum Gemmatimonadota; species Gemmatimonadota bacterium. The sequence goes on along the minus strand of JAPPBT010000068.1, from coordinate 69,043 downwards.
ACACCGACGTGGTTCCGCCGGGCGAACACTGGACGGTCGATCCCTTCGGCGGCGAAGTGAAGGACGGCAGGATATACGGCCGCGGCGCGTGCGACATGAAGGGCGGCATCGCCGCGGCGCTCTTCGCGGCGGCCGCGGTACGGGAGGCGGGCATCTCCTTGCGCGGCAGTCTCGAGTTCAGCGCGACGGTCGACGAGGAAACGGGCGGGTTCGCCGGCATGGACTACCTTGCCCGTGAAGGCTTGATTTCCCCGGAACGGACCTCGTACGTGATCATCCCGGAACCCTTCGGACCGGGACGCATCTGCCTGGGCCACCGCGGGGTCTACTGGTTCCGGGTCGACACCATCGGCCGTACCGCCCACGGCAGCATGCCCTTTCTGGGCGTCAGCGCCATCAGCCATATGGAACGTTTCCTGAGCCAGGTCTCGTCGGAACTCGCGCCGGCCCTTCGCGCCCGGATAACGGACATGCCCGTGGACCCGCCGGAAGCGCGCCGGGCCACGATCAACGTGAACGGAATAACCGGCGGACAGACGGACGGGAACGTGGGCTCGCCCTGCGTGGCCGACCGGTGCTCCGCCATCTTCGACCGGCGTTATCTGAAAGAGGAGTCCTTCGACGACGTCAAAGGAGAAATCCAGGCCATGATTGCCCATCTGGCCGCGGAAGACCCCAATTTCAAAGCGGAGCTCACCGACCTGATGAACGTTCGTCCGGTCGAGACCGACCCGAAGGCCGAGCTGGTCGGTACGGCCGCCCGCGCGATAGAGGATCTGAACGGCGCGCCCGCGGAATTCGTGGCCAGCCCCGGCACCTACGATCACAAGCACGTCCATAACACGGGACGGGTGAAGCAGTGCATCGCCTATGGCCCCGGACTGCTCCATCTCGCCCACCAGCCCGATGAATACTGTGAGATCGAGCATCTCGTCCGGAGCTGCGAGGTCATGGCGGTCACCGCGGTCCGGATGCTCGGCGTGAACTGAAGAGGGGGGACCGATGGAATTCGCCTTGAGCGGCGACCAGGCCATGATGCGGGACACTGCCCGCCGGATCGCCGAGGAGAAACTGAAGCCCCACGCCCGGGACATCGACGAGCGCGAAACCGTGCATTACGATACGATCCGGGAACTCGGCGAGATGGGTTTCATGGCCATGATGGTTCCCGAGACGTATGGCGGCGCGGGCCTGGATACGCTCAGCTACGTGCTGGCCGTGGAGGAGTTCTCGAGGGTGTGCGCGTCGACCGGGGTATGCGTCTCGGTGAACAACTCCCTTTTCGCCGACGGCGTCTTCGCCTTCGGAACCGAAGACCAGAAGAAGGCATATCTGCCGCCCCTGGGACGCGGCGAAGCGCAGGCCTGCCTCGCGCTGACCGAGCCCGGCGCCGGGACAGACGTCGGCTCGACGGTCACATCGGCGCTGAAGGACGACACGGAATACGTCATCAACGGCAAGAAACACTTCGTGACCAACGGCGGTTTCGCCGACTACCTCCTCGTGCTGGTGACCACCGCCCCCGGCACGGGCCATCGCGGCCTCAGCATGGTCCTCGTGGAGAAAGGAACCCCCGGATTCACCGTCGGCCGCCAGGAGCAGAAACTCGGCATCCGGGGCTCGGACACCAGCGAGTTGCTATTCGAGGATTGCCGCGTGCCGCAGACTAATTTGTTGGGCGAGGAAGGCCGGGGACTGAACATCGCGCTGTCCATCCTGAACGGCGGCCGCATCGGCATCGCGGCCCAGGCCCTGGGCATCGCGCAGGGGGCCTACGACGCTTCCGTGCGGTACGCGAAGGAACGGACCCAGTTCGGCAAGCCCATCGCCGAGTTTCAGGCGATCGCCTTCAAGCTGGCGGAAATGGCGACCGAACTCGAGGCAGCCCGCCTTCTGACCTACCGGGCCGCGTGGCTCAAGGACGCCGGGCAGGACTACATCACGGCGTCGTCCATGGCCAAGCTGTACGCTTCCGAGGCCTCGATACGGATCACGAACGAAGCCATTCAGATCCACGGCGGTTACGGCTACATCCGCGACTTCGACGTGGAACGCTTCTACCGCGACGCGCGGATCACCACCCTCTACGAAGGCACCTCCGAAGCCCAGAAGATCGTCATCTCACGGAACATCCTGAAGTCGGACGGCGCCGGGTCCTAGGACGTCCGGCAGTGGGTCCCGGGACGTCCGGCAGTGGGTCCCGGGGCGTCCGGCAGTGGGTCCCGGGGCGTCGGCAGTGGGTCCCGGGGCGTCCGGCCTGCGCGCCCCGGTCCAATCACAGGCCGGCATGCGCAATAGTACCCACGCGGGTATGGATTTCCTTGACAAATTACCAAACAGACGTAGCGTATATTGTCACGCGCGGCATACGGCCATACAGCGTATATTGACACGCGCGACATACGGCCATATATTGTGCTAACTGCATGGCCTGACACGACATGTTCTAATGGCGATGCGGCATGATATGCATGTTGCCGCAGTCATCTGCTATCGGGAAAGGACCCATGGCGACCCGGAACGGTTCGAGAAACGGAGAGGACCAGCACACCCAGCTCGACCTGCTTACGCCGCGGGAAGAAGGGGCGAACGGCCGGTCCGGCAACGGGAACGGTTCGCGCGGCAGCGGTGCCGAGACCAACCGGAAACCGGTCGAATCGGAAAACGGCGCGCAACCGGATGAAGGCAATGGACCACCGGCCGCAAAGCCCGCCGACGGCAATGGATCTTCGTCCGCACGGCCCGCCGACGGCAACGGATCTCCGGCCGCCGCGGACTCTGCGGACGCTTCGGACACCGCGGCCGCTACGGACGCCGCCGTCTACGATGAAAGCAAGGTCAAGACCCTCTCGTCGCTGGAACACATCCGGCTCCGTACCGGCATGTATATCGGCCGGCTCGGAAGCGGCAGCGACCCCGAAGACGGCATCTACGTCCTCCTCAAGGAAGTGATCGACAACGCCGTGGACGAGTTCATCATGGGCCACGGCCGGCAGATCGACGTGTCCATCGAGGACAACCGCGTCCGCGTCCGCGACTTCGGCCGCGGGATTCCCCTCGGCAAGGTCGTGGAGTGCACTTCGATCATCAACACGGGCGCCAAGTACAACGACGAGGTCTTCCAGTTCAGCGTAGGACTGAACGGCGTGGGCGCCAAGGCGGTCAACGCTCTTTCCGTCGATTTCCGCGTCGTGGCCTACAGGGACGGGCGCTACGCGGAGGCGGTGTACGAGCGGGGACAACTGCAGGGGCAGAACGAGGGCGCCGCGGACGAGCCGGACGGCACCTTTGTCGAGTTCCTGCCCGACGAGGAGATCTTCGGGGAATACGCCTTCCAGCCGGATTACGTCGAGCGCCGCATGTGGAACTACGCCTGCCTGAACAGCGGCCTCCGCCTGGTCTTCAACAAGAAGCGCTTCGTTTCCAGGTACGGACTGCTGGACTTCCTGAAAGCCGAGGTGGGCGAGAACGTCCTCTACGAGCCCTCGTACCACAAGAGCCAGTATATCGAATTCTCCTTCACGCACACCACCAACTACGGCGAGACCCTCTTCTCCTTCGTGAACGGCCAGTACACCGCGGACGGCGGGTCCCACCAAAGCGCGTTCCGCGAGGGCATCCTCAAGGGCGTCAACGAGTACTTCAAGAAGAGCTACGGTGGGGTGGACGTTCGTGAGTCCATCGCGGGCGCTATCGCCATCAAGCTGAAGGAACCCATTTTCGAATCCCAGACCAAGAACAAGCTGGGCAATACCGAGATCCGGGGCTGGCTCGTTTCGGAGATCCGCAGCGCCGTGGTGGACTTCCTGCACAAGAACCAGGAGTCCGCCCAGAGAATCCAGGAGAAGATCACCCAGAACGAACGTCTGCGGAAGGAACTGAACGCGGTCAAGAAGGAAGCCCGCGAGGCGGCCCGGCGCATCGCCATCAAGATCCCCAATTTCAAGGACTGCAAGTACCACTACGATCACGCGAAGTTCGGGGAGGATTCCTCGATCTTCATCACCGAGGGGCCTTCGGCCGCCGGTTCGATGGTCTCGGCGCGGGACCCGCTGACCCAGGCGATCTTCGGACTCAAGGGCGTGCCGCTGAACGTCTTCTCCCGTACGCGGGCGGCCATCTACAAGAACGAGGAGCTCTACAATCTCATGATGGCTCTCGGCATCGAGGAAGGGTTATCGAACCTGCGGTTCAACAAGGTGATCATCGCGACCGACGCCGATTACGACGGCTACCATATCCGCAATCTCCTGATGACCTTCTTCCTGAGCTACTTCGAGGAAATGGTGCTCGCCGGCCACGTCCACATCCTCGAAACGCCGCTATTCCGGGTGCGCAACACGAAGGAAACCGTCTACTGCTACAGCGAAAAGGAGCGGAACGCGGCCCTGGACCGGATTCGAGGGGCGGAAGTGACCCGGTTCAAGGGACTGGGCGAGATCTCGCCCGGCGAGTTCGGCCAGTTCATCGGTGCCGACATGCGGCTCGTGAAGGTCAACGTCCGTTCCATCCACAGCATACCGGAAACCCTCACCTTCTACATGGGCAAGAACACGCCCGAGCGCAGGGACTACATCGTGGAGAACCTGCTGGACGAAGTATAGGACCCCATGGCCTACGCCGATACCCTCTTCGACGACTACTACCTGAAGTACGCCTCCTATTTCATCAAGGACCGGGCGATTCCGGAGATCGACGACGGACTCAAACCCGTGCAGCGCCGCATACTCCATACCCTTTTCGAGATGGACGACGGGAAGTTCCACAAGGTCGCCAACGTGGTGGGCCAGACCATGCGGTACCATCCCCACGGGGACCAGTCCATCTTCGGCTCGCTGGTCAATCTCGCGAACAAGGACATGTTCATCGAGAAGCAGGGCAATTTTGGCTCGACCCTCACCGGCGACCCCGCCTCGGCGGCCCGGTACATCGAGTGCCGCCTGACGCCGCTGGCCAAGGAGGTGCTGCACGATCCGGAGATCACCGAGTACGTGGATTCCTACGACGGCCGCAACAGAGAACCCATCGCCTTTCCGGCGAAGATCCCCGTCCTCCTGGCCATGGGCGCCGAGGGCATCGCCTCGAGCATGGCGACCCGGATCATGCCGCACAACCTCATCGAACTCATGGAGGCCCAGATCGCCTGCCTCCGGGACGAGCCCTTCGAGGTCCAGCCCGATTTTCCGACGGGGGGCCTGGTAGACGTTTCGGAATACAATGACGGCAACGGGAAGGTGATGGTCCGCGCCCAGCTGGACGTGAAGGACCCCAAGCGCATCGTCATACGCCAGCTGCCCTTCGGTTCGACCACCGAAAGCCTGATCGCGTCCATCGAGGCGGCGGCGAAGAAGAACAAGCTGAAGATCGCCGGCATCTCCGACTTCACGGCGGACGAGGTGGAAATCGAGATCCGCCTGGCCCGGGGCGTCCATTCCGAGGAAACCGCCGACGCCCTCTACGCCTTCACCGACTGCGAGTCCTCCATTTCCACCAACGTGCTGGTCATCCGGGCGGGCCACCCCTGCATCCTGCCCGTGTCCGATGTGCTCAGGCACAACACGCAGCGGCTCCTGGAGGTCCTCGAAGCGGAATTGAAGATCGAACGGAAGCAGCTGCACGCGAAGCTGCGCGCGAAAACGCTGGAGCAACTCTTCATCAAGGAACGGATCTACAAGCGTATCGAGGAAGTCCGGGAGCAGGATAAGATCCACGAAGCGATCCGGGCGGGGTTCGAACCCTTCGCGGCCAAGGTGAAAGAACTGACGTCAGAGGATATCGACACCTTGCTCAAGGTGCCGATCCGCCGGATTTCCCTGTACGACATCAACCGCGCCAACGAGGAGATGAAAGCCATCCGCAGCCGCCTCCGGGAGATCAGGGATCACCTGGGCCATCTTTCGGCCTACGCGATCACGCTCCTGGAAGGACTCATTGGACGGTACCGCGAGACTTTTCCCCGCAGGACGACCATCACCGCTTTCAAGCGGGTCGACGCCCGGGAGGCGGCGCAGCGGAACCTGGCGCTCAAGTACGACCGGAGCACCGGGTACCTGGGGTACGGACTGGGCAGCGGGGACACCCTCTTCGACGTGTCGCCCTATGACCGGGTACTCGTGATCCGCAAAACCGGCGCCTACGCGCTCCACGACGAGATCGAACGGCTCTTCGTGGACAAGGGCATGCTGTACTGCGGGTTCGTCGATCCCGACCTGGTGTTCACCATGGTCTACCGGGACCGGAAGGGCCATCCCTACGTCAAGCGCTGCAAGCTGGACAAGTTCATTCTGAACCGGGGATACGAGCTTGTGCCCGAGGGTTGCCGAGTCCTTCAACTGACCACGGATACGGACGTCATGGCGAATATCACCTACAAACCCACGCCGCGGATGCGGGTCTTCGAGGAAGCCTTCGAACTTTCGCTTTTTCCCGTGCGGGGGAACCGGGCCAAGGGCATACGCCTGACTCCTAAGGCGCTCAAGGGCGTGAGGCTGACCAGGAAGCAGGAGCAGGCGGAACCCACGGCTCCCCCGGCCGATCCCGGACAAGGCGAGGACTGACATGACCCTGGAAATGCGCATCGGCCTGGGACAGTTCAACGTGCTCACCGACGAGAAACTGGCCTATATCAAGCAACTCGGCGCCGACGACTTCCTCATGAACACGCCGAAACTACCGGGCGAGAAACGCTGGGAGCTGGAGGACCTGGTAGACCTGAAGCGACGGGCCGACAACGCCGAACTGCGCCTGATGGCCCTGGAGAACGTGCCCATCCCCTTCTACGACAAGGCCATGCTGGGGCTGCCGGGCCGCGACGAACAGATCGAAAACATGAAGTACACGATCCGCAACATGGGCAAGGCCGGCATTCCCATCCTTGGTTACCACTGGATCCCCAGCTCCGTCTGGCGTACGCCCGATCCTGCTGTGCTCCGCGGCGGGGCCACGGCCACGCGGTTCGATTTCGAGGCCCACAGGGACGCGGAACCCACCTTCGGCCGGATCTTCTCTGCAGACGAGATGTGGGACAACTACGAATACTACATGTCGAGGATCCTGCCGGTCGCCGAGGAAAGCAACGTCAAGCTTGCCCTGCATCCCGACGACCCGCCCATCCCCATGCTGGGCGGCGTGGCGCGGATCTTCAGCAGCTTCGAGGGCTTCAAGCGGGCCATGGACACCTTCGACAGTCCCTGCCACGGCCTGGATTTCTGCATGGGATGCTGGTCGGAGATGGGGGGCATGACTACGTGATCAAGGCCGTGCGGCACTTCGGCGGCGCCGGCAGGATCATATATGTCCATTTCCGTGACGTGCAGGGGAACGTGCCCTGTTTCAACGAGTGCTTCATCAACGAGGGTAACGTGGATCCCTACGAAGTCATGCGGACCCTGAAGGAAGTCGGGTTCACCGGGTTCATGATCACCGACCACGTGCCCCGTTTCGTGGACGACACCGACTGGCATCACCGGGGGCGCGCCTACGCCATCGGCTACATGACGGCCATGCTGGAGATGGTGAACAAGCGGCAGCCCGCTTCGGCCTAGTCCACACCGCCCCGCCAGGCTGCCCGCCTTCCGTGCTGCTGTCACCCGCCTAGAGCGAGAACCAGTAGTTGAACTTCAAAAGGAAGATGTTCGAGGGATAGGTATCGAACAGGTCGTTCAGGTCCTGCCCCGCGTCGAACTCGCCCGTGCCGCCCGAGCGGCTGCGCTGCTGCTGCCACACGAGGAACAGCGTCGAGCCCGGCGTATACTCCCACCGCAATACCAGGTTCGATCGGAACTGAAGGAAGTTGAAGTCGGGATCGTCGAAGGAATAGTCGGTCCGGCCGTCCATATTCTCATCCACGCGGTAAGCTTCGTCTGCATCGTCGTAGGCCAGTTGGCCGTCAGAAAGCAGTTCGAAACGATCTGCGTACCGATCGGCCCGCGGGTCCGTTATCCGCTTGAACCGGTCGTAGTGGCCGGCCGATACGAAGGGCTGGCCATAGTACTGGATAGACATGTTGTTGGTGATACTGTAGTTGAGCCGGATACCGATCCCCAGCGTCTTCTGGTCGACGCGGCCCAGCAGGTAGCGGTCCGCCTGGGAGGCCTGGTCCGCGTCGCCGAAGTTCTTATTGGACACGTACTGCAATTCGTTCCGGGCGGTGTCGAAAAACGGGTTGATGCGGATATTCATGGCGTTACTCGGCCGGTACTGCATGGACAGGTATAACCATCTCGAGCTTCCCGCGTCGTCGCGGCGCAGGTTCTGGCCGCCGCCGATGCCGAAACTGAGCGGCTTGCGTCCATCGGTGTCGACGTCGAAGTTGAATTCCACGTTGCCCGGTGATTTGAGGGCCGGTCCGCCGCGCAGGGCGGTGGTGGACAGGCCTTCGATCTCCGAGTTCAGATTGAACCACACCCACCAGTAGTTGTTGAACTGGCCGCCACCGTTGATGTTGCCGCCCAGGAACTTCCGATCCCCGCCGAAGGTTAAGCCCTGCCACTGGTTCAGGAACAGGTTGTACTCGCGGAAGATCCAACCCGGTTTTTCCGACCGGTAACCGAACCAGCTGTTCTGCATGAATACATCGGCCTGGCGAAGGAATCCCACGTCGTTCAATTCGAGGCCCGGCGACCGCCAGGTTCCGCCGATGCCTATGTTCCACGGGCTGTTGCCCGACCGGCCCACGCTGAAGCTGCCGCCATGGCCGCTCAGGGCGGTCAGCGTGGAGTCGAGGGTCACGTAGTCGGCGTCGGGGCGCTGGTAGTACCGCGCGGAATTGCGCTGCACGCGGGTAATCGCTTCCGGTTCGCCGCGGATGTGGCTGAACGACAGGCTCGCGTTGAGCCAGTAGGTCCGGTCGCTCCACTGGTGACGGAAATCGATCCCGCCCGTGTAGGCCGCCCGGTTGAGGAAATCGAAGTGGTCCCGGTTGTTGTTCCGGTTGGTCGCCGTGAGCATCGTGCCCAGTGACGTGCCCCCGTCATTGAAGTCCTGCTGCAGGCGCGCGATCAGATAATTAGTCAGCGGTTCCACCGACTCCTCGCTCCTCGCGCCCTTCGTGTCTATCCGGGCGGCGGTTTCCGCGGTCACCGCGTCCACGATGCCGATGGAAAGGCCGCCCGGTGTCTTGCCGGTGATCTTCGCGGCGGCGAGTATAGGCGTATTCCGGGGCTTGTCCATGGTCTGGCCGTCGGAGAGGTCCGGGCTGCGCTGGGGAGCCCGTCCGATGCGCCGCGAGTAGAACAGCCGGTCGTTCCAGAATGGACCGCCGCCGCCTACCTGGAATTCGGTGATGTTCTTCCCTTCGACGAACAGGGGCCGCCGCTCTTCGAAGAACAGTTCGAAGGCCGACAGGTTGACCCGCGAAGGGTCCGCCTCGACCTGGCCGAAGTCGGGGTTCACGGCCAGGTCCATGGTGATGTTTCCCGCGAGCCCGATCTTGCCGTCCAGTCCGATGCGACCATCGGCGCGCTGGCCGTCGCGGAAGGGGTTCTGCGCTTCGGCCTGGAACCGGTTGAGGTCGCCCACCACGTAGGGCAGGATCTCGATCCGATGGGAAGACTCGATCCCTTCGAGCCCGCGCAGCTCACCGAACAGGCTGACCCAGCCCGGCGAATTCCGTTGGATGTGCTGCCAGCCGGAACGTTCCTGGCGGCGGTACAGCCTTCTCTGTACCTGCAGGCCCCATACCTGTCCCTCCTCGCCGGAGAACCGCAACTGGCTCAAGGGTATGCGCATCTCGGCGAGCCATCCCTCTTCGTCGATGGTGGACGCGCCGTACCATACGGGGTCCCAACTGGAGTCCCAGTCGTTGCCGTCGTTCGATATGGCCTCGTCGCCCCGCCCGCCGGAGGAGGACAGCGTAAAAGAAAAAGCCGTGCGCTTGTCGTGGTAGCTGTCGAAATGGATCTCCACCCAGTCGTTGTCGAAATCGTCCCGCCGGGTTACGCGGTGGGTAATCTGGTCCGGTTCGGTATCGAAGGCCCGGATCAGCACGTAGAGGTTATGGTCGTCGAAAAGGATCTTGAAGGCCGTTTGCTGTGTAGGTTCTCCGCCGTCGTCCGGGTCCAGCTGGGTAAAGTCGCCGGACCACTCCACGTCGCCCCAGGCCGCATCATCGTCCCTGCCGTCGATGTCGGGGGGCAGCGACGTGATGTGCCGGGTATTGTACACCCGTTTCTCCGGCGCCGGCTGGCGTGCTTCGGATTCCACGGGTCCCAGTATGATCAGGGCGGACAACATGATCGTCCACCGGTGCAGTCTGTTCAGAAACAAGGTATAGCCTCCAGCCTTTTGTGGGTCCTCGCCGACCATCGATTCTTGCGCTGCATCTAAGACAGGGAAACGACCCGAATGGTTGCGTTTTTTCGCGCCCCCGGGTCTCACGCGGCGATATCGAACGGCGAGACGTACTGCATACATCCTTTCTATCCATCCTATTCACAAAAACCTGTCCGATTTTCCCCTGCGCGGATGCACTTGTCCTTTCTCCCCGTCCGACGGCGGGCCTGTGTGCGTGCTCTCGTCCTTCCTACGTGGCTGACGGCGTGCGCACACGCGTGCATCCCCCGCACGTGTGTCCAAACAGAATATGCTTTTGCCTATCGGGAAACACGGCTGCATATTACCCTGCAGGCGGCACGATTGCCGCCCGTCGCGTCGTGCGGTCTTTTGCCGCTGCGCGCGGCCGCACCCCGCAGCGCGCGGAGATCCCAAATGCCCGCCGGTCGACCGAACGTACTCTTCATCATGACCGACCAGATGCGGGCGGACTGCATGTCCGGCGTCGACCACCCCGTGGTCCGAACGCCCCACCTCGATCATCTCGCCTCCGAAGGCGTCCTCTTCCGGCGGGCCTACGTGCAGTCGGCGGTCTGCGGACCCAGCCGCATGTGCTTCTACACGGGCCGGTATCCTCACGCCAACCGGTCTCCCTGGAACGAAGTGCCCCTGCCCGCGGACGAGAAGACCATGGGCCACTTCTTTGGCGAGGCGGGTTACCGGGCGGCCCTCTGCGGCAAGACGCACTACACCCCCGATCCCTTCGGCGACCCGAAGGCGCAGCCCGAACAGGGGTTCCGCCGCGCGGCCCTGGCCGGCCTGGAAACCTGGGAATTGAACGAATCCAGGGGGGAGGGCTGGCTGGCCCATCTCAGGAGCAAGGGGTACGCCGAAGACGTCATCGCCGATCCTTTCGCGGTGGAAATGCCCGCGGACGCCGGCCGCGGAGGACCTCCCTTCCGGGACCATTCCGCCTACCCCACGCGTTTCCGCCGGGAGGACAGCGATACCGCCTTCATGACGGACCGGGCCATGGCCTTCATGGACGACGCCGGGGATTCGCCCTGGTTCCTGCACCTCTCCTACTTCAAGCCCCATCTGCCCATCGTGGCGCCTTATCCTTACAACGCGCTGTACGATCCCGCCGACTCCCCCGCCCCGAACCGGTCTCCGGAGGAACTGGAGCGTCCCCATCCCTTCCACGTCCCCTTCCGGATCGAACGGGGCGGCGTGGCCTACGACGACGAAGACGTGTGGCGGCAGCGAAGGGCGACCTACTACGGATTGATCACGGAGATCGACGACCACCTGGGCAGGCTGTTCGGTTTCATGAAGGACCGGGGTCTCTGGGAGGACACGCTGATCGTCTTCACCTCCGACCACGGCGAATACGTGGGCGACCACTGGATGTTCGAGAAGGAACTCTTCTACGACGAAGCATACAACGTGCCCTTCATCGTCCGCGATCCCCGGTCCTGCGCGGACGCCACGCGCGGGAGGGTGATGGACGAGTTCGTCGAGTCCCTGGACGTCCTGCCGACCTGCCTGGAGGTCTGTGGAATTGGCGGACCGGACGGCGCCGGTGGATGGGACGGTGCCGGCGGATCCAGCGAACCGGGCGGGTCCAGCGCACCTGGCGGATCCAGCGCACCGGGTGGGTCCAGAGCAACGGGCGGGTCCAGCGCAACGGGCGGATCCAGCGCACCGGGCGGATCGGGCATGCCGCCCGCTCTGCAGGGCCGGTCCCTCGTTCCCTTCCTGAGGGGCGAACGCCCGGCCGACTGGCGCGAAGCGGTCTTCGCGGACTGGGATTTCCGGTTCTACTGGACGCCGAAGAAGCTCGGCATCCCGCCGGAGAAGTGCCGGGGATGGATGGTACGGGACGATCGGTTCAAGTACTGGCATTTCAACGGCATGCCGGACGTGCTCTTCGACCTGGAAAGGGATCCCGGTGAACTTCGTAATGTGGCCGGAGATCCGCGTTATGCTGACGCGGTCCGGGACCTCCGTGTGAGACTGCTTGACTGGCGCATGTCCAACGAGGACGTGAGCCGGGTCGCGTGGACCTATGCGCGCCGCCCCGGATTCGGGCGCGATCCCTTCACGGCGTAGGCGGTCGGCCTGGTCCGCCTGGTCCGCGAGGCCCGACCGATCCGCCTGATAAGGTAACGGAGCTGATATGAGCCGGTTGTTCTTCCTCGCCAGAAGATTCGTCGCGGGAGAATCCCTCGAGGCCGCGGTCGAAGTCGTCCGGTCGTTAAACGACGACGGGCTCGACGTGACCCTGAACATGCTCGGCGAAGCGACCCGTGAACGGGAAGAGGCGGACGAGGCCGTCAGCCAGTATCTCGTCATGCTGGACCTGATCCGGGACGGCGCGCTCCAGGCCAATATCTCCGTCAAGCTCACCCACCTGGGACTGGATATAGACGAGGCGTACTGCGTAGACAATCTGGGACGGATCCTGGAAGCCGCGAAGGAACGGGACATCTTTGTCCGGCTGGACATGGAGGGCTCGCCCTACACGCAGCAGACCCTGGATACCTTTTATAGCCTGTACGAAAGTCACAAAAACTCCGGCGTGGTGATCCAGGCCATGCTGCTGCGCAGTCCTCACGACATCTTCGTGCTCAACAAGATCGGGGCCCGCGTTCGGCTGTGCAAGGGATCCTACCGGGAACCCTCCGACCTGGCACTTCAGCGGATGCCCAACATCCGCGGCGCGTTTCTTTCTATGGCTGAACAGCTTCTGCGAGACGGCCATTTTCCCGCTTTCGCGACGCACGACGATTACCTGATCGAGGGCGTGATACGGTACGCCGAGCAACTGGAGGTCCCGCGGGATGGATTCGAGTTCCAGATGCTCTACGGTCTGCGTCAGGGGTTCCAGAAGGAAATGCGAGGAAGGGGATTCCGCATGCGCGTCTACGTGCCCTTCGGAACGGAGTGGATGCCCTACTTCTACCGGAGGCTCAGGGAACGCAAGGAAAACGTATGGTTCGTCCTGCGCAACCTGGTCCGAAGCTGAGACCGGTCCCGCGAGACGATTCGGGTCTGCCTTCCCGCGGCTCACTGTGGCCCGTGCGCCATTTCCGCCGTATAATCATTGACAACGTCGCGTCCGTGATACCATAATTTGTAAACAATTCGCGGCAGTTTCATATTTCGCGGCGATCGTGTACAAGGCCTGGGCGCGCACCAGTCCGGTATGAGGATTTAACTTCCGCATCGACAACGGCGACATCCGTTTCGGCAGACCACGGCGCAGTCTCAGAAGTGAGCCGATCGAGGGGCCATGCACATCCTCGGAATCGATACCTCCTGTGATGAAACCGCGGCCGCCGTCGTACGCGATGAAACGACCGTCCTGTCCAACGTGATCTCCTCGCAGGGCATACACGTCGAATACGGGGGCGTCGTGCCGGAATTGGCCTCCCGGGCCCACCTGGCCCTTCTGCTGCCCGCGATCGAATCGGCCTTGCAACAGGCCTCCTGCGAACCCGACGGCCTGGACGCCATCGCCGTGACCTATGGCCCCGGTCTGGCGGGCTGTCTGCTGATCGGACTTTCCACGGTCAAATCCATCGCGATGGCCATGGGGAAACCCCTGGTCGGCGTAAACCACATCGAGGGCCACGTGTTCGCGGGGCGTCTGGCCGACGGGGAACTCGCCCCGCCCTTCATCGCGCTCGTCGTATCCGGCGGACACACGCAACTGGTGCTCGTCGAGGACTGGGGCCGGTATCGCATCCTGGGCAACACGCGCGATGACGCGGCCGGCGAGGCCTTCGACAAGGTCGCCAGGCTGATGCGGATCGGGTATCCCGGCGGCCCCGTCATCGACCGGTTGTCGCGCGACGGAGACCCCGGGTTCCTGGACTTTCCCCGGACCTATCTGGATCCGGACGGTTTCGAGTTCAGTTTCAGCGGCCTGAAGAACGCCATACGCATGTATCTTTCGGGACAGACCGAAGCGGAGATCGACCGCGACCGCGCCCACATCGCCGCGTCCTTCCAGGAAGCCGTCGTAGACGTGCTGGTCGACAAGGCCGTGGCCGCCGCCTCGGCCGCCGGCGTAGACGCCATTCTGATCACGGGAGGCGTGGCGTGCAACAGCCGGCTGCGCGAGCGGATGACGGAAAAAGGCGCCGAATCGGGGCTCCGGGTGGTCTATCCCCCGCCCATTCTGTGCACGGACAACGGCGCCATGATCGCGGCGGCCGGGGCCTACCGGTTTCGCAACGGGCAGCGGGACGGACTCTCGATTTCCGTCCAGCCCCGCGCGCGCCTGGCGGATGTAAACGGCGCAGGGCCGAACGGTGGGACAGGGCGGCCATGAACCGTATCGCGACATTCTTCAGGTTCGACGAACACAACACGGACTGGCGGACCGAGGCCACCGGCGGCCTGACCACCTTCATGGCGATGGCCTACATCGTGGCGGTAAACCCCGCCATGCTGTCGGAGGCGATAGGCCAGGACTTGTTCGGAGAACTCCTGTTCGCCACGTGCGCGTCCGCCGCCATCGGCACGCTTTTGATGGCGCTGCTGGCGAACTACCCCTTCGCCCTCGCGCCCGGCATGGGGCTCAATGCCTTTTTCACCTATACCATCGTGCTGGGCATGGGGGTGGACTGGCGCATCGCGCTCGCCGTGGTGCTGGCGTCGGGTCTCCTTTTCCTGTTGTTGACCGTACTGCGCGTGAGGGAAGCCATCATCACGGCGGTGCCCGAACCCCTCAAGCGCGCGACGGCGGCCGGTATCGGGCTGTTCATCGCGTTCATCGGTCTCAGGAACGCCGGCATCATCGTGGACGATCCGGTCACCCTGGTCGACCTGGGGGCCGTGCGTTCCTGGCCGTTCGTGCTTACGCTCGTCGGTCTGGCGGGTATCGGCGTCATGCTCGCCCGGGGCATTCGCGGCGCGATCCTGCTGGGTGTCGCCGGGGTCGCCATCCTGGCCATGGTCATCGGTGTGGTGCCCTGGCCTGCGGGCGTGCTCAGCCTGCCCGCCTGGCCGGCAACCCTCTTCGGGGAGGCGATCGTCCACCTGCCGTATACCCTGGACACGATGTTTCTCCATCTCGTCTTCGCCTTCCTGTTCGTGGACCTGTTCGATACCATGGGCACGCTGGTCGGCCTCTCGGAACGTTCAGGTTTCCTGGACCGACAGGGCCGGCTGCCCCGGGCCAACCGCGCGCTGCTTGCGGACTCCGTCGGGACGGTTTTCGGCAGTGTGCTGGGCTCATCGACCGTGACCACCTACATCGAGAGCGCTACCGGCATATCTTCCGGGGCGCGGACGGGATTCGCCAGCCTGGTCGTCGCCTTCCTGTTCCTCGGCACGTTGTTCGTGGCGCCCCTGGTCGAATCCATACCGGTTTTCGCCACCTCGCCGGCCCTGATCGTAACGGGCGTGCTGATGATGGCCGCGGCGGCGCGGGTGAACTGGAGCGACGCGACAGAAGCGGTCCCCGTATTCCTGACGTTGATTTCGATACCATTGACGTTCAGCATCGCCGACGGGCTGGCCGTGGGTTTCGTCGCCTATCCGGTCATCAAGAGACTGAGCGGCAGAGGCGCGGACGTGCATCCGCTCGTCGACGTCCTGGCGCTTGTCTTTATCGCACGTTACGTTTTTATGGAGTGATCTGAAGTTTACGGGCCTGTACCAGTGGCCTCCAATCACCATCAGCTACCGTGGGGAGGTATACATCATGCGCATTACGAGCGTGGTTCTGCTCTTGCTGTTCAGTGTATGGCCGGCGGCGGCCCAGGAAACCGGCAGCCTGGCCGGCAGAATCGCCGCCGATGACGGCATGGCGCTGTTCGGCGCCAATATCACTGTCGCAGGCGATGCGATCGAAGGATTGCGGGGAACGACGACCGACGGCGAAGGGGCGTTCCGCATCGACGGCCTGCCGCCCGGTGTCTATGAGGTGACCGCTTCCTTCCTCGGTTACGAATCCGTCACCACGGCCGGCGTGATGATCCGCGGCGGCCAGACCACCACGCTGGACGTCGGCCTTGCGGCTACGACGCTGATCGGCGAGCAGGTGGTGGTTTCCGCGTCGCGCAAGCAGGAGAAGCTGCTCGACGCGCCGGCCTCCATTTCCGTGGTGGAGCTGGACGAGATCATGAACCGGCCTTCCCTGTCGGTAACCGACTATATCAAGGACCTGGGCGGCGTGGACCAGGCCAAGGTCGGCGTTTCACAGAGCTCAACCGTGATCCGGGGATTCAACCGCACCTTCACCGGATCCCTTTTGCAGATGGTGGACAACCGGATCGCGCGCATCGCCTCGCTCCGGCTCAACATGGGCAGCGCCATTCCCTTGACGAGCGAGGACATCCAGCGCATCGAGGTCGTCCGCGGGCCGGGGTCCGCCCTCTACGGTCCCAACAGCGCGAACGGGGTGATGCACATCGTGACCCGCTCGCCCATCGGTTCGGAGGGCAACGCCGTCTCCCTTTACGGCGGCGAACGCAGCCTGCGCAAGGCGACCTTCCGACACGCCAGCAGCGTCGACGGCAAAATAGGATTCAAGGTCTCCGGCGAATACTCGAAGGCCCGGGAGTGGGAATACGAAGACGCCCTGGAAGTCATTCCCCGGGACAACGACAACGAACGCCTGCTCGGGGAAGTCCGGATCGACCTGCGTCCGACCGACGACTTGTCCATCATCGGGTCGGCGGGGTATTCCCGGATCAAGGCCATCCAGATGACCGGGCAGGGCGCGGCCCAGGCCGTCGACTGGTCCACCCGGTTCTTTCAGGCCCGCTCGCAGTACAAGGGATGGTTCGCGCAGATCTTTCTCAACATGAACGACGCGGGCGATACCAAGCTCCTCCGGACCACCCAGCCGATCGTGGACACCTCGAGGTTGACCGTGATGCAGCTTCAGCACAACCTCGCGCTGGGTGACAGGCAACAGTTCACCTATGGAGCCGACGTGCTGCTGACCCGGCCGAACACCGGGAACACGACCCACGGTCAGTTCGAAGACCGCGACAACCTGGACGAATACGGGCTGTACGTGCAGAGCGAAACGACCCTGAACGACCAGGTCAGCCTGATGCTGGCCGGCCGGCTGGACGAGCACAGCAAGATCGAGGACCCGGTGTTCTCGCCCCGGGCGGCTCTGGTTATCAAGCCTTCGCCGGAGAGTACGCTCAGGTTGACGTACAACCGGGCCTTCGGCACGCCCAGTTCCGTGCATTACTTCCTCGATCTGATCGCGGGTTCCGATCCGTTCGGCCTGGGCGCGAACTTCGCCGCCCTGGGCCTGGGGCCGGACCGCACCATCGATCTGCGCACACAGGGCGTCAACTCGCAGTTCACGTTCCGGCGCGGAGACAACGGCCTGCCCATGTACCGGTCGCCCTTCGCCCCCGTGGCGGGGCTGCCCGCGGACACCTATCTGCCCATGAACGATCCGGCCAGTACCAATCTCCTCTGGGGCGTGGCCCGTGGGGCCGTGCTGGCGCAGCTTACGCCGCAGCTCCAGGGGCTGGCGGTCCCCATCATCACGCAGTACCTGATTTCGCTCGGTCTTCCGGCACCGAACGCCGCGCAGCTCGCGGCCCAGCAGGCGGCAGGGCTGGCCGCCGCGTTCCCGGGCGTCATCCCGTCCGCCCTGCCGGGGCTCACGAATGCACTGGGCGTACTGGACACGGGGACGGGTACATTCAATCCCGTAGACCCGGCATCGGTCAGGGACGTAGACCCGATGAGACCGTCCATTACCGAGACGTTTGAAGTAGGTTACAAGGGCGTCGTCGGCAACAAGCTGGTGCTGACCGCGGATTTCTACCGGAACAAGATCCACGACTTCATCAGTTCCATACACATCGTGACCCCCAACGTGTTCCTGGATCCCGGTCCGCTGGCCTCGGCCCTGGGCGCCGGTATCGCGCAGCAACTGGCCCTGCCTGAGAACGCGCAGCTGGCCGGGGCGCTCGCGGTGCTCGATGATCCGGCCACCGGCGTGGGCGGCGACGGAAGCGGGTCGCCGGTAGACGAGCTGACCCGGATCTTCGTGAGTACGGCGGCCGCGATCCCCTACGGCACGGTGACCCCGGAGGAAGCCACCGACCCCAATGCCGTGATGCTGACCTACCGCAACTTCGGTGAAGTTTCGTACTACGGTACGGATCTCGGGTTCTCCTATTATCCCAACGATATCTGGAACCTGTCGGGCAGCTATTCCTTCATCAACGAGAACCTGTTCGAGAAAGTGGACGGCATCGACGACATTCCATTGAACGCGCCAAAGCACAAGCTGTCCCTTGCGCTCGGCCTGAAGCCGTCCGGCCTGCCGCTCAACCTCGGCGCCCGCATGCGTTACCGCGGCGCTTTTGAAATGGCCGACGGCGTCTACGTCGGCGACGTGGAATCCCATACCGTCGTGGACGTGAGCGCTTCCTATGATTTCTCGAAGGTTACGTTCAGCGTGGAGGCCAGCAATCTGCTCGACAAGCAGTACCAGGCCTTCGTCGGAGCGCCGATGATCGGGCGCCTGGTCATGGCAGGTCTCGCGGTGCGTTTCTGACCGCAATCGACCGATAAATCGCTTGACAAATCCGCGTATTTTCTTATTCTATAAGTAATTACGCACACAAGTAAAGACCGACCGCGCCGACGCGTAACGGTAGTTGAAACCGCATCGGCGCGGGGTCTATAATACCCCCGGCCCTTACCGGCAGGAAGGAACCGTTCCGATGCGACTGGCAGGCGTTATTCTGGCCGTGATCATGACGGCGATGACGGAGATCCCGGTGGCGGCGCAGGAAACGGGCAGCCTGACCGGCAGGATCGCTTCGGAGAACGGGGTGTCGCTTTTCGGCGCCAACGTCGTGGTCAAGAGCCCAACGATCGAAGGGCTGCGGGGATCGACGAGCGACAGCCGGGGCATGTACCGCATAGACGGACTTCCCGCCGGGGAGTACGAGGTCACCGTTACGTTCCTGGGTTACGTATCGGAAACCGCGACTGGGGTCATGGTGCAAGGCGGCGCGCGCACGGAACGGGATTTCGTCCTGGCCGCTACGGCGCTCGTGGGCCAGGAGGTCGTGGTCTCGGCTTCCCGCAAGCAGGAAAAAGCGCTGGACGCCCCGGCATCCGTCGAAGTGGTCGAGATGAAGGATATCCGGGATTCGCAAGCGCTGTCCTTCGACGAGCACATCAAGAACCTGAGCGGCGTGGATCATGCGAAGACGGGCATCGTACAGGCCAGCACGGTGATCCGCGGCTTCAACAAAACGCTGTCGGGCCTCCTGCTCACCATGGTGGACAACAGGCTCGCACGGATCCCGTCGCTGCGGATCAATTCCTTCCACATCATTCCCATCACCAGCGAGGACATCGAACGGATAGAAATCGTCCGCGGTCCCGGTTCGGCGCTCTACGGTCCCAACAGCTCCAACGGTGTGATGCACATCATATCCCGGTCCCCCATCGGTTCGGAAGGCAACTACGTGTCCCTCTCCGGGGGCGAACGAAACCTGCGGAAGGCGTCCTTCCGCCATGCCAGCAGCGTAAACGACATGATCGGTCTCAAGATCTCGGGGAAGTACCTGAAGGCACGGGACTGGGAACACCACGATCCTGCCGAGGTCGTGCCGCGCAATCTCGACGTCGGGGGCCAGTACGGAGAGATCAGGGTCGACATCCGTCCATCGGAGGAACTGACGTTCATCGGTTCGGCGGGGTATTCCAAAAGCTCCAGCATCCAGATGACGGGCCAGGGATCGGCCCAGGGCAAGGACTGGGTGTACAGCTATTACCAGGGCCGCATGCAGTACAGGGGCTGGTTCGGCCAGTTCTTCTACAACAAGAGCGACGCGGGGGCTACCGAATTGCTGCGCACCGGCGACGGCGTGGTGGACAAGTCGTCGTTGACCGTGATGCAACTGCAGAACACCTCGGATATCGGCCTTCGACAGCAGTTCATCTACGGCGTGGACCTGCTGCTTACCCGACCACAGACCGAAGGGACCATCCACGGAGCCTACGAGGACGATGACGACACCGACGAATTCGGGGCCTACCTCCAGAGCGAGACCCGGTTCACCGACCAGGTGAGCCTGATGCTCGCCGGCCGCCTCGACCGGCACAGCAGACTGGACAACCCGGTATTCTCGCCGCGCGCGGCCGTAGTGATGAAGCCCAATCCGGAGAACACGTTCAGGGTCACCTACAACCGGGCGTTCAACACGCCGACAGTGACCACGATGTCGCTGGACATCAGGGCGGTTGTCGACGCGTTCGAATTCGGCGATTATTTCGGAGGACTGGGCCTGGGTCCGGACAACTCCATCGACATCCGGTCGTACGGCGCGCGCAATCCCTTTACCTTCCGCCGCGACGAGAGCGGCCTGCCCATGTACCGGTCGCCCTTCGCCATCACGGCCGGGCTTTCAAGGGATACCTACCTGCGGCTCGACGATCCGGAAGCCAACAACCTGCTGTGGAGCGCGGCAAGGGAACTCGTGGTCGAGGAGTTGATCCAGCAGCTGGGTAACGACAGTGGCGGCCTGGTCACCCCCGAGCTGGCTGCCCAGTTCACCGGCGTGATACCCGAGCGGCTCCACGGCCTGACGAACAGCCTGCAACTGCTCAACCCCGAAACGCAGGGATTCGATCCATACGACGTCTCGGAGGTCCAGGACATCGACAAGATCCGGCCGACCATCTCGCAGACCCTCGAGTTCGGGTACAAGGGCATTGTCCGGAACAAGCTGGTGCTCGCGGCCGATTTCTATCGCACGCAGATGAACGACTACACCTTGCCGCTCTGGATCTTCACGCCCTCGGTGTTTCTCGACGAAGGTTCCCTCCGAAGTGCCTTGAACCAGGGCATCGCCGACTACCTGGCGGACCCCGCGAACGTACAACTGGCCGGCCTGATCCGGTTTCTCGACACGGCCGCTTTCGGCGGCAACGGGAATGGCGACTACACGGACGAGATCGACCGGTACATCGACCAGATCGCGGACGGCGCCGCGTTGATTCCCTTCGGTACCGTTACGCCGGAGCAGGCGTCCGACCCGACGGCGGTCGCCCTGACCTACCGGAATTTCGGCGACGTCACGGTCTACGGCGCCGACCTGGGGTTATCCTGGTTCCCCAACCGGTCATGGCACATTACGGGCAGTTATTCGTATATACACCGGAATCTGTTCGAGAACGTGGAGAACCTCGGCGACGTTCCCTTGAATTCCCCGAAGCACAAGTTCAGCGGAGGCATTACGTACCGCCCCTCCGGGATGCCGCTGACCCTGGGCGGCAAGATCAGCTACCGCGGTTCCTTCCCGATGCTGGACGGCGTCTACGCCGGTCCTGTTGACGCCTACGCCGTGGTGGACGCCAACGCCGCCTACCAGTTTTCCGCGATCACCTTCAGCGTGGAAGCCAGCAACCTGCTGAACACGAAGTACCGTGCCTTCGTCGGCGCCCCGGAAATCGGCCGGCTGCTTTCCGCGGGCGTGGCCGTGCGGTTCTGACGGACCTCACTTGCACCGGCGGCCGCTTTTCGGGTTTCCGCGCGGCGCGCATGCCGAAGCGCTTCCATTAAATCGAAACTATATCCGTGGTATTTCGTGCAATCCAATATGGACGCGTACGCGTAAATGGACGCGCGCGGAATGGGCTCCCTCCTGCGTGCGGGACGCGGGACCCGGTCCAATATTGGCTTGACACGGAGTGCGGCCGACCGTATGATGTGTCCATCCTCAAGGAGACCTGAAATGCCTCATCGGTTGCGGTTTATACTGGCGATTCTGTGCCTGCTGGCCACTCCTGCGGCCGTGCTCGCCCAGGGAGAGTACTTCGGCCGGAACAAGGTCCAGTACCGCGACTTCCAGTGGGAAATCATCTCCACGCCCCACTTCGAAATCTACTACTACCAGGGAGAAGAAGAGGCCGCCTACGATGCCGCCAGGATGGCGGAACGTTCGTATAACCGCCTGAGCCGCATCCTGCAGCACCGGTTCAGCGACAAGGTTCCGATCATCCTGTACGCGTCCCATACCGATTTCCAGCAGACCAACGTCCTGCCCGGATTTATCAGCGAGGGCACCGGCGGCGTGACGGAATTCAACAAGAACCGCATACTGCTGCCCTTCACGGGATCCTACGCGGAACTGGAACACGTACTCACCCACGAACTCGTTCACGCCTTCCAGGGAGACGTGATCTACGGCGCTGGACCAGGGGTCTCCATCCTCAATCCCATGGCCTTCGTCGCTCCGCTGTGGTTCATGGAGGGCATGGCCGAATACCTGTCGCTCGGGCGCATCGACGCCTATACCCACATGTGGCTGCGCGATGCGGCGCTGCAGGGCTATCTGCCCCCGTCCATCCCCGCCATGGACTACAGTTTCGGCGTCTACCGGTTCGGCCAGGCGCTGTTCGCCTACATCGGCGACCGGTACGGAGATCGGAAGATCGGCGAGATACTCCGAAAGACGGCCCGCATGCGAAACGTGAACGAAGCCTTCCGCTCGTCCATCGGCAAGGACATCGAGCGGCTGTCCGACGAGTGGAACGAGCACGTGCGCAAGACCTACCTGCCACAGATCGAGGACTACGAAAAGCCGCAGGCCTTCGCCCGGCAACTGACCGACGTCCGGGAATCCAGGGCGGGCCTGCACCTCGCCCCGGCGATTTCGCCGCGGGGCGACAAGCTGGTCTTCATATCCAACCGAAGCCTGTACAACGATATATACCTGGCCTCCGCCATCAACGGCGAGGTCATCTCCAAGCTGGTCGAAGGCGAACGCTCGGCCGACTTCGAGTCCCTCCGGTTCTTTTCCACGTCCATATCCTGGTCGCCCGATGAGCAGTACATCGCCTTCCCGGCCAAGGTGGGGGCGCGGGACGCCCTGTATATCATGGACGTCAGAAAGAAAAAGGTGATCCGGCGCATCAGGGTCAATCTCGACGGCGCCACGTCACCGAGCTGGTCGCCGGACGGCGAAAAGCTGGTCTTCGTCGGTCTCCAGGGAGGGCAGTCCGACCTGTACGTGGTGGATTCCGCGGGCGGGAACCTGAAGGCCCTTACCCGGGACCGGTACACGGACCGGGACCCCGTATGGTCGCCGGACGGCAAGACAATCGCCTTTTCCACGGACCGGGGCGACGTGACCGATTTCCGTACGCTCACCTTTGGATACCAGCAGCTCGCGCTGTACGATCTGGAAACGGGAGAGGTCGAGAAGGTCCCGGATCAGATCGGCAAGAGCATTTCGCCGCAGTGGTCGGCGGACGGCAGCAAAATCGCGTTCATTTCCAATCGCACCGGCGTGTCCAACATATTCATCCGGGACATGGAGAACGGCGAGACCTACCAGATTACCAACGTACTGACCGGGGTGACCAACGTAACGGCCGCCGGACCCGCCATCAGCTGGGCGCAGAAGTCGAACCGCATGGTCTTCTCCGCCCTGTCCTGGGGGGGATTCGACCTGTTTTCCATCAGCGACCCCGAGTCGTTGATGAAGGAGCCCTATGATCACGAAAAAGCGGCGACGCCCGGTGCGTCGCCCGATGCGCAGCAACTGGCGCCGCCCCTGAGAACCGAACCACCGGATGTACCCCTTGCCTCCGGGGATGCGGAAGGATCATCGGAAGAATCGGCCGCCGGGGTCGCGGAGGGATCATCGGAAGAAACAGCCTCCGGGGACGTGGCAGGTACTTCGCCGGCGGCGACGGTGGACACCGCGCCGACCACTTCGCCGGACACCGCCTCTGAGGCGGGACCACCGTCCGGGACCCCGGAACGGGAAAAGGTGACCACGATCCAGACCGTGCTTACCACGCCGCCGGACACGACGTCCGCCACGGAGTCGGCCGCGCCCGGAGAGTTGCCCGAATCGTATACGGGTTCGGGCCTCCTGGAGACGCCGCAGTTCCCCTTCGGACCCATAGCCGGGGGCATCGGTCCCGGGGGTGAGTTGCCGGATACCACCGCCTGGACCGACGGCACGTTCAAGAAGCGGAAATACTCCCCCCGTTTCGGACTGGACTACCTGGGGGGAAATGCCGGCTATTCAACACACGTCGGACTCGTGGGCAGTTCCGTCCTTTCCTTCAGCGACATACTGAACAACCACAAGATACTCGTCGGCGCCAACGTTTTCGGGTCCCTGACGGACGCGAACCTGCTGCTCCAGTATACCAATCTGACGCGGCGCATCAACTGGAGCGTGGCGGCGTTCCAGTACAGCTACGACCTGTTCCGCGCTTACCAGAGTCCCTGGATTTCCCAGGTGACCACCCAGATCAACCGCGGCGTCCAGTTCTACCTGAGCCGTCCTTTCAGCAAGTTCAACCGGTTCGAACTGGGGATCCAGGGCGTCAATCGTTCCCGTGAACTGGTGGACATCAGTTTCAATTACTTCGGCATCCGGCGGAACAGGCGCGGAAGCCTTGGAAGCGTCAACTTCATCCAGCCCACCGCCGCCCTGGTCACGGATCACACGCTGTACGGGCCAACCGGTCCGATCGCCGGCGCCCGCGGCCGCATCGAAGTGACGCCGACGTTCGGTGAGCTGCAGTTCACGCGGACCATCGCGGACTACCGCGTCTACTACAACGTCCTGCAGCGTTACGCCTTCGCCTTTCGCCTGTACGGACTGAGCAGCGACGGGCGGGACCAGGAACTGTATCCTTTCGGCGGTCCCTTCAACTTCCGTGGGGCGGACCACTGGTCCGTCTGGGGGAGCAAGGTCGCGCTGGTCAACGCAGAGTTCCGGTTTCCCCTGATCGAGGTCCTCGCCTTCGGCTGGCCGCTGCCGCTGGCCTTCCAGCAGATCCGCGGATCGCTGTTCGTGGACGCGGGCGCCGCCTGGGACCAGACCACCAGTTCGACCCAGGCCAACCAGTATGCCGGCTATCCCAACGTGGGTCAATTCGTCGACGGCACCCTGGTGCGGGACAACGGCCTGGGGCCGCGCACGATGGAAGAGCTGTCGGGCGGACCGCTCGCGGTGGCCTATGGCATCGGCATGCGCTCGCGTGTCGGCTTCCTGATCCTGAAGTTCGATATCGCCCGCCAATTCGACCTGGGAAGGCGGCCTGCATGGTACAACAACGAAAACGTGGCCAACGTCCCCCGGGGGCTCGAGTCCGAGTTCCCCGGCACGCGTTCGTACCGGCTGAGGCATGCGCTGAACGATACCCAGTTCTTCTTTACGATCGGAGCCGATTTCTAGGACGCTCCCCGCAAACCGGCCGGCCGGCCGGTTTAATCCCTCGTTGGTTCACCTTTGCCTGAACGCGGAGATACGGCAGGTATACATGCTTACGTCAGAAGAGATCAGGGCCTTAAGGGAGCAACACTATAACGCCACGCTGACTGAAATCCAGGAACTGAATCCCGAACTCTGGATCATCCGGGTGAAACCGGACGAAGAACTTCCGCCGTACAAGCCCGGTCAGTACACCACGCTCGGCCTGGGTGACTGGGAACCCACCAACGATCCCGAACACAACGAGGACGTTAACGAGAACCTCAAGACGAAACTCGTCCGCCGCGCCTACTCCATGTCTTTTCCCATGTACGAGGACGATCCCCGCCAACTGATGGATCCGGCGGACATGGACTACTACGAGTTCTACATCACGCTCGTGGCCCGCGACGGCGAAGAAGGCCAGGACCCCTCCCTCACGCCGAGGCTGTGGATGCTGAAGGAAGGCGACCGCCTTTGGATGGGGCCGAAGGTGACCGGCCACTACACGCTGGAACACGTTGGTCCGGACGACCAGGTCATCTTCGCCGCGACCGGCACCGGCGAAGCGCCCCACAACTGCATGATCGCCGAACTGATGCGCAACGGCCACAAGCCGGAGATTATTTCGGTGGTGTGCGTGCGATACGCCCGGGACCTGGGTTACCAGTCCACCAACGAGCGCCTGGAACACCTTCATCCGAACTACCATTACATCACGCTGACCACCCGGGAAGCCCACAACCTAAACCGCAAGGTGTATATACAGGATCTGGTCAGCACCGGGGAGTTGGAGGATCATACCGGGATCGCCCTGGATCCTGAAAGGACCCACGTGTACATCTGCGGAAACCCCGACATGATCGGCGTGCCCAACTATACCAGGGAGGGCGACAAGTCGTACCCCTCGCCCACCGGCATGGTGGAATTGCTGGAATCCCGTGGATTCAAGGCGGATCATCGCAGGGACAAGGGCAACATTCACTTCGAGGAATACTGGTAGTCCACGGTCCGGCTCGTCGGGTCGCATCCTGAATGACGAAGAGGACGAAGAGGCCGCCATGCAAACACTGACGCTGGATGCGGAGGGCAAACCCGAGGTATCCAGCGGACCCGTACCCGCCTGCAACGACGAGGACGTACTGGTCAAGGTGCGGGCATGCGTGCTGTCGCGCCGGAGTGCCGTGGATAGCGGGGCCGATCCGTCATCCACCGCCAACGGCGCCCACGGAGCCATCAGCCGGAGCTTCACGGGCATTATCGAGTCCACCGGTCGGCTTGTGGATATGCCCGGCGGGCGCGTGGATTCACTCGGCCGGGGCGACCGGGTCGTTGCCTGTCACACCGACGGCGGCTTTTCGGAGTATCGCAGCGTGCCGGCGAACCAGGCCGTAAAGTTGCCGCAGGGCGTCAGTTACGAAGAAGGCGCCATCGCCGGCCTTATGCCGACGGTGCTCAAGGGCATGGAACGGGCCGGGGTGGAGGGCAGCACCGTTTTCGTAAGCGGCGCTGGGACCACCGGGTTGCTGGGCACGCAGGTGGCGTCCATATCGGGCGCCGCGGCCGTGATCGTGTCGGACCTGCACGCGAAACGTCTGCAGCGGGCGGCGGATACCGGCGCGGACACCCTGATCAATGCCTCCACGGAGGACGTCCATCGGCGTGTCATGGACCGGACCGCCGGCCAGGGTGCGGACGTCAGCCTTGAATGTGCCGGCAACGGGACGTCCTTTGCCCAGTGCGCGGACGTGCTGCGGCCGGGCGGGAAGCTCGTCGTCCTGAAAGCCGATACCCACACCGTATCCATCGACATGCGGGAATGGTCGGAGCGATCCCTGCAGCTGATCATGGGCCGCGAACAGCCCTTCGAAACCCCCTACCTGGTGGACCGGGGGCTGAAACTCGTGGGCATCGGCGCCGTCAGGCTGCGTCCCCTGCTGACCCACGTATTCCCCGCACACCGCGCCGCCGAAGCCCTCGAACTGATCAACGGCCATCCTGACCTGGTGGTCGAAGTCGCGCTGATTTGGGGGTAGGGACCGACCGGGTCCAGCGGCCTGTAGTGCTTGACACGCACGCTTCCGTGTTCCAACTTCAAGCCGCCGGTAATGGACCATGAGATCTGCCGAAAGGATTTGAACGCACTTTGTCATCGGAAATCAGTATCCTGAATCTGATTCTGGATTCGGGCGCCGTCGCCAAGACCGTCATTGTCGTTCTCCTGATGTTCTCCATCGTTACGTGGGCGATCATGGCGGAGCGCTGGCGGTACTTTCGCCGGGCCCAGGCGCAGTCGGGGGAATTCCTCGCGTTCTTCCGGTCGGAGCGCAACTACAACCAGGTTTACACCGCCGCCTCGAAGTGGCCGTTCAGTCCCGCCGCCGCGGTGTACCGCGAGGTATACGAGAAGCACGCGCCGGCGTTTCCGCTTCCGGCCGGTCAGGAAGACCAGACGGACCGGTCGAATGTAGTCGACCAGGACCTGGTGGAATCCGTCTATCGCGATCTGCGGCTGGCCGCCCACCGGGAACTGGCCCGGTTCGAACAACGGCTTCCCCTGCTGGCCACCGCCGGAAGCGTGTGCCCGTTTCTCGGCCTGTTCGGAACGGTGTGGGGCGTCATGACCGCCTTTCTGGACATCAGTACCCAGGGATCCACCAACATCGTGGTCGTGGCGCCCGGGATCGCGGAAGCCCTGATTACGACGATCGCGGGCCTGGCCGTGGCGATCCCGGCCATGGTGGCGTACAACTACTTCGTGCAGCGGTCGCGGGTACTGGGCCTGGAACTCGAGGACCTGGCCACCGCGGTCCTGAACATCCTCCAGTTGCGGAACTTCGCGGGGAGGCCATGAATTCCTTTGATTTCAACGGCGCGGGTTCGCCCCGCGTCCTTTCGGAAATCAGGGTCACGGCGCTGGTCGACGTCATGACCGTGCTCCTGATCATCTTCATGATCACCACGCCGATGATCCAGAGCGGCGTCCAGGTGGATCTGCCCCGGTCGAGCGCGGCCGCGCCGGATCTCGGGGAGGGCCTCGTCATCACGATAACGAGCGAAGGGTCGCTCTACCTTGAAGACCGGCTGCTTTCAATCGCCCAGTTCGACGGGGTGTTCGGGGAGATTTTCGAGGATCAGCAGCACAAGCCGGTGTTTATCCGCGGAGACGAACAGGTGCCCTACGGCGCCGTCATTGGCGTACTGGATAAACTCAAGCAGCACGGCGTAACGCAGATTGGCCTGGCGACCAGTCTGAGGCCTTCACGATAATGGCGCGCATGATCTGGGCTTCCGGATTCCTGCATATCGCGGTGATCGCCGGGTTGATCGGTGTGAATACCTGGTGGTCCCCGCAGGCGTCGTCGCTGGACCAGCAGGTCTACCGGGTCGATCTCGTAACGCTGAACGAAAGCCCGCCGGTCCAACGTCCGCCCGCGGTCGACGAGGCGTATGAAGTCGTCTCGAAGAAGGAGGCCGCCGCGCCACAGGAGGAGGCGAACCTGGCGTTGGAACGGACGCCGCGCCTGGTCTCCGAAGAACCGGACCCCGCACCGGAAGCGCCGCAGACCTTCGAGACCGATTCCCCGGAAATCCGCCTGGACGAGAGGAACTTCGAATACCCGTACTACCTGGGCATGATGCAGCGGAAGATCCAGCAGCATTTCAACGTGCCCAGGATGCTCGGTGTCACCCAACTCGAGACGGTCATCTATTTCCGCGTAGTGCGGTCCGGCCGGATTACCGGCGTCGTCATGGAGCGTTCGTCTTCTAACGCGGTCTTCGACCTGGCGGCGCAACGGGCGCTGAACGCGGCCGATCCGCTGCCGCCGCTGCCGGAAGGCTACAGGAAGGCCTACCTGGGCGTGCACTTCGCCTTCCAGTACGCGTTGTAAACATGCAACGAACGCACTGTGAAGCAGCAACGAACGCACTGTGAAGCAGCAACGAACGCACTGTGAACCCGGGGACATGATCGGATCACAGCTTGGAAGGCCTGAAATGAGAAAAAAGCGATGTGGCTGGCCGATGAGGATCCTGCTGGCGGCCTGCGTCCTGCCCCTGCTCGGCGTGCAGCCGGCGTCGGGTCAGGACGAGGTCAATCTCAGCGTGCAGGCCCGCGTCTCCCCCCGCATACCGATCGCCTTCAAGCCCTTTGTCCCCCGGGACGGAACGGCCTTCGCCGCCGCCGTGCAGGACACCGTCAACCAGGTGCTCATGCGGGACCTGTCGTTCTCCGGCGTATTCGCCGTGCGGGACCTTTCCATCCCCGCCAGGGTAGGAACGGACGAAGACGCCCCGGTGCTGACGGGCAGCGCCGGCGACACCACCTACGTGTTCATGGACGCCGCCGGAGAAGTGGACCTCGAGCTGCTGCGTAAGCTGTCCGTGCAGGTCATGGTGTCGGGGACGTACGAAGTAACGGGATCCCGGGTGGAAATGTCCTTGCGTCTTACCGACCTGGGCACCCGGCGGACGATCATGGAAAAGGGGTACGCCGCCTTCGACCTGACCCTGAGAAGAATCGTGCATCTCATGGCCGACGACATCGTGTTCCAGCTGACCGGGGACCGGGGCACCGCCCAGACCCGCGTCGTCTTTGTTTCCCAGCGCAGCGGCGCCCCGGAACTGTACATATCGGATTACGACGGTTTCAACCTCCGACAACTGACCCGGGACGGCGCACGGAAATACTCGCCGAACTGGTCGCCGGACGGCACCAGGATCGCCTACACGTCCTACCGGGACGGCCCCCACGAACTGTATATCCTCGACCTGCGGAGCGGGGAAACCCGCAAGATCCCCTTCGGCGGGAGAACGGTGCTTTCGCCGCGCTGGTCGCCGGCCGGCCGCCACCTGATCCTGAGCCTGGTCACGGAGGGAGTTTCCAGGCTGTACATCAGCACGCTGAACGGGAGCCGGCTGGTACCGCTGGCGACCGGTTACGGGATCAACGTTTCACCGTCCTGGTCACCGCGGGGCGACCAGGTGGTATACATGTCGGACCGATTGACTCAAAAGCACCTGTACGTTATAAATATAGATGGCTCGAACGACCATCGCATCACCTTCGAGGGCGGATATAACGGATCGCCGGCGTGGTCCCCCCGGGGCGACCGTATCGCCTTTGTGGGCGGTGATCTGGCGACGGGTAGGCGGGGAGGACCCCGGCGGGTCTTCAATATCTACACCTGCGACGTCAACGGCAGCAACCTGGTGAAACTCACGGGCGTCCGCGGGCCGGAAGGAGACAACGTGAACCCGACCTGGTCCCCGGACGGACTGCACATTCTCTTCAGTTCGGACCGCGCCCGCAGCGGCGAGTACCATATCTACCGGATGTCCTGGAACGGAGGCGACGTCCATCCCGTTATCACAGAAGGCAACAACCGGCAACCCGGCTGGGGACCCAGGCCCGAATGAACCGGCAACCGGGCCGGGGACCCAGGCCCGAATGAAATCGGAGCGGATCGAGCGGAAATGAAAGGCAGAAACCTGAAACCCCACGGCCGGTGCCTGGTGCCGGTGATCTTCTTCCTGGTCGTTACCGGCGCATGCGGCGTCCAGTCCGACCTGACCAACCTGAAGAACGACACGACGCACCTGCGAGCCCAGATGCAGGTCATGCGCGAGGAGATCGCCCTTCAGGAGGACATCGACTCCCTGAAAGTGCACATCGTGCGCCTGGAAGCCCTCGTGCGGGACCAGACGGACGAGTTGCTGCGCATGCGGGCGGACATGGGACAGCGGGTCGGCGCCCTCGAAAACCAGTTGCAGGTCCTGACCACGCGCATCACGGAAAGCGACCGGCAGTTTTCGGCCCTGGTGCGCAGGATGGAAAGCCTGCAAGTCCAGCTGAGCGCGCCGGCAGGTCCGGACACGTCCGCGGCTCAGACCGGGTCCTTCGATCCGGGTGAACTGTACGACCTGGCGCTGAGGGACTACCAGCAAGGCAACTACGACGTGGCGGTCCGGCAGTTTACCCTGTACATCGAGTACTTCCCGGATTCGGACCTGGCCGACGACGCGCGGTTCTATATCGGCGACTGCTACTATACCCAGAGCCTCTACACCCAGGCGCTCGATGCCTACGAGATGCTGTTGGACGAGTATCCGGACGGCAACAAGGTGCCGGCTACCCTGTTGAAGATCGCCTTCATAAAGGTGGCCCGGAAGGAACCTTCCGAGGCCCGGTCCTTCCTGGAACGGGTAATCGGTGAGTTTCCCGATTCGGAGGAGGCCCAGCTCGCGAGGATGAGACTGGACCTGATGCCGGAAGACTGAGGAAGACGGACTTTTTGCTTTACTTTCTCAACCAAATGGGGATTTTAAGTGTGGATGTGCCGGTTTGACCCCGCATCGAAAACACGGTGAGGTCGAGAAGGTGTCCACACACCTGCCAATCAGTGATGGATGAGTAACGCACCCATGTGAAAGGAGTGCTTTTATGAAAAGATGGCGTAGCACGTATTCGATCCTGGCGCTCTGTGTGATGGTCACCGCTCCCGCGTGGATGGGTGCCGCCTGTGCCAGGGGCCCGTCCGCGGAGGAACTGGCCGCGATGGAGGCCGCTCGTCAACAGGCCATAGCGGATTCGCTCAGAGCGGTACGCGCTGAGGAAGAAGCCCGCCTCGCAGCTGAGGAAGAAGCCCGTCGCCTGGCCGAAGAGCAAGCCCGTCTGGCGGCCGAGGAAGAAGCCCGTCGCCTGGCCGAAGAGGAAGCCCGCAGGGCTGCCGAGGCCCGGCACCAGGAGATGATGTCCCTGTCCACCGTCTACTTCGACTACGACATGTCGAACATCCGGGAAGACCAGCGTACGGCCCTGGACGAGAACGCCCGCAAGTTGCGGGAGTACCAGCCCGAAGACAGCGTGGTGGTCGAGGGCCACTGCGATGAACGGGGTACGATCGAATACAACCTGGCGCTGGGCGAGCAGCGTGCCCAGGCGGTCAAGACCTACCTCTCCGATGCCGGCGTGGCTGAAGACCGGATCGAAACCGTCAGTTACGGTGAAGAACAGCCGGCGGTCATGGGTGGCGACGAAAGTGCCTGGTCGCAGAACCGGCGCGCAGAGTTGAAGCGCAACTAGGCGTTTTTGGTATCACCCGTACCGATAGAGGACTGGGGCGGCCGCAAGGTCGCCCCTTTTTCGTTTGACCCCGGGAAATGGATTCCGGTTTTCATAAATCAGGTGGATGTACGGGCCAGACCGGCTTACTGTAAAAAAACATTGAAAGATGAAGCGGAAATCAATATACTTTGCCGCTCAGGATGAAACAGATGTTAAGCGTAAAAGGGCCAGACCGGCCGGATCCATACAGGATGTAAACGCCAACTTATGGGGAAGGAGTTCTGCATGAAGCGATGGAGCAATACGGCATCGGTACTGGCGCTCTGTGTGCTGGTCGCCGCTCCCGTGTGGATGGGCGCTTGCTGCGCCGTTACCCGGGGACCTTCCGCGGAGGAACTGGCCGCGATGGAGGCGGCGCGTCAACAGGCGATCGCGGATTCGATCAGGGCGGTACAGGCTGAAGAGGAAGCCCGCCTGGCGGCCGAGGCGGAAGCCCGGCGCATAGCCGAAGAGGAAGCCCGTCTGGCGGCCGAGGAAGAAGCCCGGCGCATGGCCGAAGAGGAAGCCCGAAGGGCGGCCGAGGCCGAGGCCCTGCACCAGGAGATGATGTCCCTGGCTACCATCTACTTCGACTACGACCGGTCGGACGTCCGGGAGGACCAGCGTTCGGTCCTGGATGAGAACGCCCGCAAGCTGCGGGAGTACCAACCGGAAGACAGGGTGGTGGTCGAAGGCCATACCGATGAACGGGGCACGATCGAATACAACCTGGCGCTGGGTGAACGTCGCGCCGAGGCGGTCAAGGCGTACCTCGTGGATGCCGGCGTGGCGGAAGACCGCATCGAGACTGTCAGTTACGGTGAAGAGCGGCAGTCGGTCACGGGCAGTGATGAAAGCGCGCTGGCGCAGAACCGGCGCGTGGATCTGAGGCGCCAGTAGGTTTCCCGCATCACCCGTACCATTACAGGAAAGGGGCGGCCATAGAGGTCGCCCCTGTTTTTTTTAGGGCTCCCCGAGAAACGGTTTCCAGTTTTCATAAATCATGTTGTGGATGGCCTCTTCCGGAAATACGGGCAGGGACGTGTTCCGTACGACGTCGTTCACCTTCCACTGGCCCGCTATGACCTGCGCCGGCGTGGCGGAAGGAAAGTCGGAACCGAAGATCAGCTTGTGCTCCACGCCGTACTCCAGGGCGGACATGAAGGCCATGTAATGGCGAAGCGGACGGTAGTGCAGGGCCGATATGTCCGCGTATAGATTCGGATGCTTCCGGATCAGCACCACGCATTCGTCCTCCCACGGGTGCCCCATGTGGGCGATCATCATCCGAAGGTCCGGGCAGGCCACCGCGATGTCCTCCAGCTGGATCGGATTGGCCCACTTGAGGGGTCCCGGCCGCACGAAGGAAGTGCCCTGGTGCCAGATCACGGGGATGTCCAACGCTTCCGCCTTCTTGAACAGGGGAAGATGGACCGGGTCCTGCGGGTCGAAGTGCTGGTAGATCGGCGCGACCTTCAGCCCGCGCAGGCCGAGTACGTCGACGTTGTATTCGAGCTGTTCGACGGCGTCTTCGTCGTTCGGGTCGACGGAACACCAGCCGATGAACCGGTCCGCGTGTTCCGCCACGAAGCCGGCCACGAGCTCCTGGGGCACGTCCATCCCGCAGTAGGGCGCCTTCAGCCCGAACACCACCACCTTGTCGCAGTCTTCGGTTGCCTTCAGCAGCGTTTCGGGCGTGGAATCGAAAGCATTCTTGTACCGGTCCTCGTGGCCGGCGAAGTAGACGTCCTCGGACAGCCTCATCTTGGCCTTCTTGGCGGCGTAGGCGAATTCCACGAACTCATCGGACATATGGTCAGGATACCACATCAGGTTGGTATGGATGTCGACTAGCATGGATGGCCTTCCCCGGGGGTGGCGTGAAAGTTGTCGTCGAATACGCTCGCGCGGATCATGTCCGCGGCTTCTTCCAGGTCGAAACAGGCGGGATCGACGGGGATCCCGGCATCGTCGACCGCGGCCAGCAGGTCGCACAGCCCGGGCCGTCCCTGCTGACCTGACGCTCCGGACCGCCCGGACCGTCCCCGAGGCCGCGCGTTGTCGCCGTCCTTTCGGGCGAACAGGCGGACCGGCGTGGTATCCGCCGTGATACCGCCGTTTTCCATGACCAGGATCCGGTCCGCCAGCCGGGAGATCAGGTCCATGTCATGAGTGATCAGGAAGAGGGTCGTCCCCTTCGACTTGCAGTCCCTGAAAATCGCCTCGACCTGGCGTATACTTTGCGGATCGAGTCCGGACGTGGGCTCGTCGAGCGCGAGGACGGAAGGCGCCATGGACAGGATCCCGGCGATGGCAGCCCGGCGTTTCTCACCGCCGCTCAGCGACAGGGGATGCCGGTGTGAAAACCGGCCGGGGTCCAGGCCGACTTGTTCGAGCGCCCGGTTGACCAGTTCCGGGATTTCTGATGCCGAAACACCCGTCTGCCGGGGACCGAAGGCCACGTCATCGAACACGGTTTCCTCGAACAACTGGGCCTCGGGAAACTGGAAAACCAGTCCCACCTTCTGACGCAGCTTCCGCAGGTCGGTCTCCGCTGACGACACATCCTCCCCCTCGACGCGAACCGTACCCGAATCCGCCTTCAACAGGCGGTTGAGGTGCTGAATCATCGTGGATTTTCCCGATCCGTTCGGCCCGGTCAGCGCGACGCACTCCCCGGGAAGCACCTGTACGTTCACTTCGCGCAACGCGGGGATCTCCAGGTTCGTGCCGGGAGAGTAGGTATGGCTCACCCGGTCGAATGCGATGGTGGGCGGCGTGGACGGTGACATAGCGGGATTCGCATTCGGCGCCGACAATGCCGGACGGACATCGCCCGGTAGCGAGCCGTCCTGCCGGAGGGTCGCCGGCGACTCGGGCCCTCCGGGCGAATCGAGCGCACTGTGCGACCCGGGCGCCCTGTCGGCAAGCCACTGCACCAGGGGCGCCGTATGGACGATGCTGGCCGGCACCGCAACGCCGCGCGTGCGCAGGGCGTCCGCCAGCCGTTTGGCCAGCGGCGCGTCGAGCCCGTGCGCCGCGAGCCGGTCGGATTCCCGGTATACCTCCTCCGGCGTTCCCTCGACGGCGACGTTCCCGTCCACCACCAGCGCGATACGGTCCATCCGGACGGCTTCCTCCGGCGACTGCGAAATGAAGACCACGCTTAACCGATATTCCTCGACGATCGACAGGAGCAGGTCGAGAATGTCCTGCCGGTCGCCCGGGTCCAGTGACGAGGTGGGCTCGTCGCAAATGAGGTATCGGGGCCGCATGGACGCCACGGCGGCGATAGCCAGACGTTGTTTCTCGCCGCCGGACAGCCTGTGGGGAGGATATCGGCGGTACTTCTCCAGGTTGAATCGGCTTAAGGCCCACCCGACGCGGTCGTGGATCTCCGGGGAAGGCAGACCGAGGTTCTCCAGGCCGAAGGCCAATTCCCGTTCCACCGTGGTGGAGACCAGTTGATTGTCCGGGTTCTGGAAGATCATGCCGGCCCGTTGGTGGACCGGCCATTTGTTCACCGGATCCGCCGTGTCCAGACCGTCCACAAGGACCCGGCCGGACCGGGGCACGATCAACCCGTTGAGGCAACGGGCGAGTGTGCTCTTGCCCGAACCGTTGGGTCCGATCACGGCCAGGCTTCCGGAATCGCCGATCTCCAGGGACAGGCCCCTCAGCGTGGGAACCTCGTCCCCCGACGGGAGATGGTAGCTGAAGGATACGTCCTCGGCGACGATCACAGGAGATCGTCCAGGTCCATGCGTCCGGCGGCATCGTGGACGGCCGCGTATACCACGGCGAGCGGGACCCCCGCCTTCAACGCGGCCTGATGGCAGTCCTCGTACTCGGGGGTGTAACGCGTGGCGTCCCCCTGCCAAACGACTTTGATCCGGATCGCGCCGAAGGAGGTCTCTATCCTGGTCTCGCGACGAGGCAACACGCTCCGGGAGACGGGGTAGCTCCTGAGGCCGATTGTTGTCGTTTCCGAGAAAATCACCTCGGTCAGCCGGCCAGCCAGTGCAGCGGGCGCCAGCACGGTGAGCAGCGCGCCCGGTCTGCCCTTCTTCATGATCACGGGCGTGAGAAAGGCGTCCAGCGCGCCGGCGTCGAGCAGCAGGTCCAGGACATGGCCGTAGAACTGCGGATTCATATCGTCGATCTGTGTTTCCAGGACCTGCACGGACTCCCCGTCGCCGACCTGGGCGACTTCCCCCATGTGGGCGACTTCCCCCATGTGGGTGACTTCCCCCAGGCACAGCCGCACCCTGTTTCCATCACCACGGTCGTCGTCGTTGCCGCTACAGCCCACCGACCGCAGCGTGAAACCGGACTTTTTCATCGATCCCGCGGAAAGCGCGGTCAAAACGGCGCATCCCGCCAGATCGACGGGGGCGTGGTCTACCGGCCGCACGGTTGCGCCCCGCATCAGGGCGGCGAGCAGTGGAGGCGTAGCATCGATGCCCGTGGCAAAGGGGAGCGCCTCGTGGAAGAGGGTATCGATCCCGAGAAGATGAAGGGCGTTGCAGAGGGCGAGGATACGCATTGCCGCGTTGCGGCCGCCCAGTGCTTCCACCGACGGCGCGTGTCCAGGAGCGTGTTCCGGCGTGTGGTCCTGTGCCTGGTCCTGTGCCCCCCAGAGATCATTCACGTTCTGCTCGAGATGGTCCGTAACCCGGCCGATGAGCGCGCCGGCCGGCGTCCCCGCTCCCCCGTCCGGGATGGCCCGGTAGGTCTCGGGAACGGAAGTTTCGTCGCAGGACAGGGAGGCGAAAGTCACCCTCGTCCCGTCTACCCGCTCCGTGGCGACGTTGATCTCACAGTCCACGCCATGGTGGCGTTTCAAGGCCGCTGCGATCTCCTCGCGGTCCGATCCCGCGTCGATCAGCGCCCCGAGCAGCATGTCCGCCGTAAAGCCGGATAACTGGTCGAAATACCCCGCCACCGCCATTGGACCCGCCGTTCTATTCGTGCTTCCGGTTGATGAGGCCCGCCGCGTACCCGGCGTTGAACCCGCCATCGATGTTCACCACCGTGACACCCGAGGCACAGCTGTTCAGCATGGCCAGGAGGGCCGCCAGCCCGTTGAAACTGGCGCCATACCCCACACTGGTCGGCACGGCGATCACCGGCCTGGAGACCATCCCCCCGACCACACTGGGCAGGGCGCCTTCCATACCCGCCACGACGATAAGCACCGACGCGTTCATGATGGCCTCGCGATGGGCAAACAGGCGGTGGATGCCGGCCACGCCCACGTCGAAAACGCGTTCGACCCGGTTGCCCAGGACCCGGGCGGTTACCGCGGCCTCTTCGGCCACGGAAATATCGCTCGTACCCGCCGAAACGACCAGGACATCGCCGATGCCCTGGTCCTGCCAGTCATCCTGGACCACGATCGCCCGGGCCGCCTCGTGGTACACGGCCGAAGGACACCGCGCCGTCACGGCTTCGTGCATGGCCGGGGTCGCCCGCGTGGCGAGCAGGTCGTTTCCCGAGGCGACGATGCGCTCCGCGATCGAGGCCACCTGTTCCGCGGTCTTCCCCGTACAGAAGATCACCTCGGGGAACCCGCACCGCAGCGCCCTGTGATGGTCCACCCGCGCGAACCCGAGGTCTTCGAAAGGCATGGATCGAAGCCGCGTGGAAGCCTCGTCCACCGGCAGTTCCCCCGAACGGACCTGTTCGAGCAACGATTTGATCTGCGATTCGTTCACGGGCTATTCACCGTCCAGGACTTCGATGCGCGCGCCCGAAGCATGGCGCTCCTGCTGCAGGCGGGCCGCCACTGCCTCCGCGTCGCGCATCACGCGCAGCACGTTGCCTCCGAGGATCTTCATGATGTCTTCGTCCGCGTATCCCCGCCGGACCAGTTCGACCGTCAAATTGGGATAGGTGGAGACGTCCTCCAGTCCCACCGGGACCGTGGTAATGCCGTCGTAGTCCCCGCCGATCCCGATGTAGTCTATGCCGATCACCTGCCGGATGTGGTCGATATGGTCGGCCACCTGGGCGACGGTGGCGCGGGGCGTGGGATTGGCCTCGTTCCAGGCGGCTATGCCTTCCGCCACCGATTCATCCGTACTGCCCGGCATCGCCGCGAGCGCCTCGCGTTCCTCGTTGCGTTTCACGCCGTGCAGGCGGGTTTCTTCCGAGATGTAGCCCGGTACGAAGGTGACCATGATCACGCCGCCGTTTTCGGCCAGGCGCGCCAGGACATCGTCAGGGACATTGCGCACGTGATTGCACATGGCGTAGGACGAGGAATGGGTGAAGATGACCGGGGCCACGGTCACGTCCAGGACGTCCCCCATGGTCGCCAGGGAAACGTGGGACAGGTCCGCCAGCATGCCCAGGCGGTTCATCTCCCTGATCACCTCTTTCCCGAATTCAGAAAGGCCGCCGACCCCCACGGTGTCCGTGGCCGAATCAGCCCAAGGTATGTTGCGGCTGTGGGTCAGGGTCATGTACCGGACGCCCAGCTTGTGGAACATGCGAAGCGCACCGAGGGACGAATCGATGGAATGGCCCCCTTCGATGCCTATCATGGACGCGATCCTGCCCGCCGCGAAGGCTGCTTCCACTTCATCGGCCGTAGTGGCCAACTGAAACGTGTCCGGGTACCGCTCGATCATCTCGTACACGATGTCTATGGCTTCCATGGTAGCCCGCGTCGCCTCCCTGCCCTGCATGGAAACAGGTACGTAGACCGACCAGAACTGCGCGCCCACCATGCCCTCGCGCAGGCGAGGGATGTCGGTATGGAAATCGGGCTGGGGCCGATCGAGATCGATGGACCACACGTCCCGGTTCGCCTTCCTGCGGATCTGCCAGGGCAGGTCGTTGTGGCCGTCGATCAGCGGGACTTTTGCATGCAATGCCTTCGCGCGTTCGACCGGATCCTCAGGCAGAGGTTCTTCCGCCGGCGTGCACGCGGCGGTCACCGCGATGAAACAGAGACTGGTCAGCAGCAGGGCGAGTGAGTGCATGGTTCCTCCGGGGTGAAGCCATGAATGTTAGGTGTCTGTCCGTATCAGGAGGCGGGTTGGATTCCCGTGGTGGCAGGCAATAACACCTATAAAAGCGGATCCTGTCCTCATTTAGCCAATCACATCTAAAATTAACGATATTCGGGTCAGGGCAAGGGATATTTAGGCGTTCCGGCCAGGGGAATCCCGCAGGTTGCAGGGTCCGCGATGACCTGTCCGGACGGAATCGGATCCGCATCGAATCACCATCGAACCTCCATCGAATTCTCATATTGCCAATCCCGCCGCCCCGGTTTACTTTTCTCTGGTCGCAATCACCCGATATCCCCATCCGAAGGAGTCCGCATGGCTGGTTTTACTATCCTCGCGCCCGGTAATCCAGATAACCCCGGCCCCAATCAATATATACGTGATGAACTGAAAACCATTGGCGCCGAGCTCAAGATCCGGCCCTACAGCACGCTCAAGGAAATGCTCGAGGACGCCCGGGAAGTGGACGGGTTCACCCAGGGCGGTCTCACGTACAATAGAGAAGTCGTCGAAGCGCTGCCCGAACGCATCCGTGTGGTCGGCGCGGGCGGGATCGGCGTGGATTTCATCGACGTGGAAGCGGCCACGGAACGGGGCATCATCGTCTACAACATCCAGCGGGTATTCGAACGGGAAGTCGCCCAGCACGCCATGATGCTGCTGCTCGCCTGCGCCCGGCGGCTGATGATCATCAACCGGTCCATGATGGAAGGCACCCCCGTCAGCCGCGGTACGATACAGCCGATCTATGAGCAGACGCTGGGCCTGGTTTCCTTCGGGAACATCGGCCGGGCCATGGCGAAGATCGCCGACGGATTCGATCTCCGCGTCATCGCCTGCGACCCCTTCGTCACGCAGGCCGATGCCGACCCCTGGGGCGTGACCATGGTGGACCAGGAAACGCTGTTCAGGGAGTCGGACTTCGTTTCCTGCCACGTGCCCCTGGGACCGGGAACCCACCATCTCATCGGGGAGCAGGACTTCCGAAACATGAAGCCTTCCGCCTACTTCATCAATACGGGCCGGGGCAAGGTCGTGGACGAGCAGGCGCTGATCCGGGCCCTGCGGGAAGGCTGGCTCGCCGGCGCGGGGCTGGACGTGCAGGAGCAGGAGCCGCCCGCCCCGGACAACCCGCTGCGGTCGATGGAACAGGTGGTCCTCACGCCGCACTACGCTTCGGCTTCAGTGCGGGGCGGCATCGAGCGTTTCAAGAAAGCCGGCCGGCAACTGGTCAGCATCCTCAGCGGCCGCTGGCCCGAAGACGGTCTCGTAAACCCCGCCGTGAAGCCGCTCGCCGCCGAAAAGTGGGGCATGCCCGCGGAATAAGCGGGTGAACGGCGGCGGAAACGCCATGGGGCCAGGATTCGGATTTTCGGATTCGCCATGTTCTACGATACCGTGATCTTCGACGCGGCGGGTACGCTGATCGGCCGGGATTCCCCCGATTTTTTCGAGGAGTTCTTCGTTGTCGCGGCGGGTGAGCTCGGAGCCGCGATCACGCTCGACCAGGTGAAGGCGGCGCTTTCGAAGTCCATGGAGGAACCCCGGTTCCACAAGCGCGACGGCCGCATGAGCACGCCGGAGCAGACGCGGCGGTACTTTGTCGATCTCTACGCCCATGTCTTCGAAACGGCGGGTATCGGGGGCGACCTGGTGCCCGGATTGCAGCAGTACTACGACCGGTTTCAGGACGGCAGGTATCTCGAGGTGTACGAGGACGTCCGGCCCACGCTGGAAAAACTGAAGGACCGTGGCTTGCGCCTCGGCGTGCTGTCGAACTGGTCAGAACACCTCTCCCACGTGCTCAAGCGGCACGACCTCGACAGGTATTTCTCCTTTCTCGTGGTTTCCGCCGAAGCGGGTTGTGAAAAACCCGACGAGCGGATATTCCGCATGGCCATAGATCGCGCGGAAGCGCCGGTCGACCGGATTCTTTACATCGGGGACTATCCGGAGGAGGACATCCTGCCGGCCGAGCGCGTCGGCCTGGACGCCCTGCTCATCGACCGGTACGAGAAGTACGGCCGCTATCGTCTGCCTTCCATCCGGCAGCTGACGGACGTCCCCGGGCTTCTGGGCATAGCATGAATGACGCATCGTGAATGACACGTCGTGAACGAGGACGAACCATGAGCAACCAACCGATCCGCGTCGGCGTGGTGGGTGTGGGACGCGGGAAGAGCTTCGCACAGAGCGCGTCCGGCGCCGTGGGCATGGAACTCGTCGCACTGTGCGATATCTGGGAGGAGCGGTTGCGCGAGTTGGCCGGCGAACTTTCCGTCGCCGCGTACACCGATTACGACGCGTTCCTCGCCCACGACATGGACGCCGTGGTCCTGGCCAACTACTTCCACGAACACGCGCCGTTCGCCATAAAGGCCCTGCGGGCCGGCAAGCACGTCATGAGCGAGACCGCCTGCAACGGCACGCTCGCCGAAGGGGTTGCCCTCTGCCGCGCGGTGGAGGCGTCCGGCCGGATCTACATGCTGGCCGAGAACTATCCCTATACCGTGTTTAACCAGGAAATGCACCGGCTCTACCGCGAGGGAGAGATCGGCGAAGTCACCTACGCCGAGGGAGAGTACAACCACCCCA
This sequence comes from Gemmatimonadota bacterium, assembly GCA_026702745.1. NCBI lineage: Bacteria > Pseudomonadati > Gemmatimonadota > Gemmatimonadota bacterium. The sequence continues at coordinate 26,819 of JAPPBT010000068.1, read as the reverse complement.
TGTCCCGGGACGCGAGCCTGCGCATATCGCCGGGATTCGACCACTGGCGGGCGTGGATTCCCTCAACTTATTACTGCACCCACGCCCTCGCGCCCCTGGTATATATCACCGACACGCGGCCGGTCGGTGTGAACGCCCTGGCCATCGCCCGGCCCGAGCGCACCCTCACCCTCAGGAGGGGTGATCCGGGGTCCGTCATCCTCTGCCGCATGGACAACGGCGCGGTCTTCCGGCTCTTCGGACTCGGCCTGCCTGGCCACAGCAACTGGTACCGCCTGCACGGCGAACGCGGCGCCATGGAGATCACCAGGGGACCGGGGTACTTCGGACCGGGAGAGGTGCGGGTGTGGCATGAGCCGTGGCACCTGGAGCCCGGGGAGGAGGCGGAACGGGTCTACCAGCCGGACTGGCCGGAGCACGGCGACCTCGCCCGCAAGGCCGGCCACGGCGGAGGCGATTTCTGGACCAGTTTCCATTTCGCCCGGGCCATCCGTTCGGGCGAGCAGCCCTTCCTGGACGTATACCGCGGCGTGGCCATGTCGTCGGTGGGCATCCTGGCCTGGAAGAGCGCGCTGGAAGAAGGCCGTCCCTTCGACGTGCCCGATTTCAGGGACGAGGCCGCCCGGAAAACCTGGGAGAACGACCACTGGTCGCCCTGGCCCGAACATGCCGGTCCGGGACAGCCACCGCCCAGCATTCTGGGCCGTCGCGAGCCGGATCCGGAGCACATCCCATACGCCCGCCGCATATGGAAGGATACGGGTTACGAAGGGTAAAAAAGGCTTGCGTTTCGAGGGTCCGTCCGGTATTTTACGACGGCTTTGGAGGAACGCGACCCCATCGTCTAGCCTGGCCAAGGACACCGCCCTTTCACGGCGGCAACACGGGTTCAAATCCCGTTGGGGTCATATCACTTAAACGGAAGTGGCAGAGGGGGTTGCGTGCATGCGCAGTCCCCTTTTTTGCATTATGTGCTGACCGGTTCATGCATTCCGTGCCGTCCGGTTCATGCATTCCGTGCCGTCCGGCAGCCGGTTTAATGGTCGAAGGGAACGACCCGGATGACTTCGATGGTCCCGGCCGGGGTGAATTGCCAGACCGCGACGAAACCCGTGGCAAGATCGCCGTTCTCGTCCCAGTCCAAGGGCATGGCCGCGCCTTCGTAGTTGATTGCGCCGCCTTCTCCCAGGACGCGCAACCCGTTCGCGATGCTGCTCACCTCGGCAATCACGAGTTCGCCGGGCGGTTTCCCGATCGTTCGCAGCTGGTCCCGGATGGCCGCGCCCTCCAGCCTGCCTGCCGCCTGGGTCGCCAATGCCAGCGCCACGGTCGCGTCATAGGTCTGTTTTACGTAGGGGAAAGGCGGAGGGTTGCTGCCGAAAGCGCTTTTATACCCGTCCTCCCAGGCGATCGCCGAAGGCGTGTCCTGCGCGGAACCGGGCGATGTACCGATCATTCCGGCAAGGTGCTCGGGACCGATGGATCGGATCAGGTCCAGGCTGCGACCAGTGGGGCCGAAGACAAAAACATCGTAGAGGCCGAGGTCCAGCGCTTCGCGCACGATGGTTTCCTGCTGAGGTTGAAAGGCAAGGACGATCAGTGCCTGCGTGTCTTCAAGGACGCCCTTGCTTTCTCTAAGCTCCTCCACGAGGGTCGTCTTTTCGGGATCCGCCGCGACCCGGATGAGCTTGCCTTCCCAGGCATTCTCGAATGCGTCCGCGATGCCCCGGCCCCAGACGTCGTCCCGGTAAATCATGCCCACGTTTCCGTATCCCAATTCCAGTGTGATCTTCGCGAGGACCGGCCCCTGGTCGAGGTCGGACAGGGTGGTGCGAAACAGGAAATCGTTGTCCGCGGCATTCGTGAGCATGGGAGAAGAAGAGGCTGGAGAGATCATTGGAATGCCGGCATCCGCGACCACTTCGTCCACGATGGCAAGCGTCGAGGAACTCGCCCAGGCGCCTACGATCGCGTGGACGCCCTCCTTTTCGATAAGGTCCATCGCCTCGGATACCGCGGTTTCGGCGTCCAACTCCGTATCGGCCACCAGGCCCTCGACCGGTTCCCCGAGCACACCTACCTCGTTGACATGCTCGATCGCCATTTCGAATCCCTGACGCATAAGGACGCCGTGTTCCGAACCACCTTCAGACAGATCGATCAACAGCCCGATTTTCAGCGCGGGCTGATCGACCGGCTCCGGCGGTTCCGGCGGCTCGGGCGATACCGGGTCGTCACTGCCGCACGACGACAGGAAGGTGATCATCAGGACGATCGAAAGCCAGGGCCCCCAGGAGAAGATCGATCCTCGCATTCCACGCATCTTCATGCCTCCCGCGCATTCTAGCGCATTCCATCGGGTATTCCCATGTCCGGTTGCGGGTTTCGAATCCGTGACAATGTAGATATACTGCGTACCGTTTACGCTGTCATCCCTTTTCTTATCTTTCGCACCATCAACAATTTGAGTAGCATCGGACACCGGCTTAATTGCCTTGCCGGTTCGCCGCCGGCGGAATACATTCAAACCCATGCCCGACCATACCGCCGATTCCCCGAAACCGGCTGACAACGAGGTCCCGCCTGCCCAGGTCCTCCGTCACGTCTGGGCCATTGCCTGGCCCGTCGTTGTCGCATCGCTGATCGACGCCACAGAAGGTCTTGTAGACATCTACTTCGTGGGATTCCTGGGTCCCGCGGCGATTTCCGCCATCGGCATGAGCCGGCAGATCGTATTCATCGTCATGGTCATGGCCATTTCGATCACCGGGGGGACGCGGACGCTGGTGGCCCAGTACTACGGGGCGGGCAGGCACGGCGATGTAAGCCGGACCGGCCAGCAGGCGATCCTGATGGGCACTTACATGGCCGTGGGTCTTGCGGCCATAAGTATCGTGCTCACGCGCCCCGCGCTGGTCCTGCTCGGTGCCCCGGAAGAGGTCGTTACCCATGGCATCTTCTTCCTGAGACTCTACTTCGCCGGCATGCTCTTCATGATTCTCAACTACGTGATGAGCGCCATCTTCGGCGGCGTGGGCGACACCCGCACACCGCTGAAGATCTCCGTCATCGTCATCATTGTGAAATGCGTGACCTCCTACGCGTTCATCTTCGGCGCCGGGATAGTTCCCGCACTCGGCGTGGCCGGCGCGGCCGTGGGCATGATCATCTCCCGGCTGGCGGGATGCGTCATCGGCCTGGCGATCCTGGTCCGGGGCAACGACCAGGTGCGTCTCTCGAGGAACTGGCGTATCAAACCGGACTGGAACATCATGTCGCGCATGCTCGACATCGGCCTGCCCTCCGGTGCGTCCGGCTTCTTCCGCAACGGCGCGCGCGTGCTACTGTACCGCGTCATATCGGGCGTAAGCCGTCCCACGGCCGCCATTGCGGCCCTGACGGTGGGTTTCCAGATACGCCTCTTCGCGATTATGCCCGCCCTGGCCTTCTCGGTCGCGGCGAACTCCCTGGTCGGACAGCGGCTTGGAGGCCGGCAGATCCGGTCGGCCGAGCAATACGGCGGGCAGACGATCCTGCTCTGCATGATCGTGATCGGGGCCGGTTCGGCCATGATCTGGATTTTCGCCCAGGGGATCGCGGCTGTATTCACGGCTGACGAGACGGTCCTGGGCATCAGTTCGGTCATGTTGCGTTTCTTCGCCATCGCCCAGATCTTTTCCGCCCTGTCCATCGTGGCCAGCGGCGTGCTGGCCGGCGGCGGCGAGACCCGTCCGTCCCTGTACTACACGCTCTTCTCCCAGTGGGGCATCATGCTCGTGTTTTCATACGTCCTCGCCTTCCCGCTCGGACTGGACGTAACGGGCATCTGGATCGCCTGGTTGGCCGCAGCCATATTGCAGGGCCTGCTCACGCTCAGGCGCTTCTTCAAGGGGACCTGGAAAAGGGCAGTGGTCTGAGGGTAATGCGGAAGGTAAGTCTTAGCCGCGCAGCGTCCTGATGCCTTCGGCGGCGCCGTCCGGATGCTTGAACACGGCCGTGGCGGCCACCAGGACGTTCGCACCCGCCGACACCACGTCCGGCGCGGTATCGGCGTTCACGCCGCCGTCCACCTCCAGGTCGCACGCGATCTCCCGGTCCGTCAGGGTCCTTCGAATCTCACGGATCTTCGGCAGGACGGACGGGATGAACCGCTGTCCCGAAAACCCCGGGTTGACGGACATGACCAGGACGAGATCGAGTTCGTCGATGATCCCGTCGAGGGCCTGGGCGGGCGTGGCCGGGTTCAGGGCGACCCCGGCCTGTTTGCCACGCTCCCGGACAGACTGAACCACGCGGTGCAGGTGGGCCGTATTCTCCTGGTGCACGATGATCACGTCGGCCCCGGCTTCCATGAAGGCGTCGATGTACCGGTCAGGTTCCTCGATCATCAGGTGGGCTTCCAGCGGCAGCTCCGTCAGCGAGTCGATGGCCTCCACGATAAAGGGTCCCATGGAGATATTCGGGACGAACCGGCCGTCCATGACGTCGATGTGAATCCGGTCCGCGCCCGCGCGCTCCACGGTCCGCACCTCATCGGCCAGGCGGGTGAAATCCGCCGACAGGATGGATGGAGCGATCTGGATCATGGCCCTCCCCCGGTTTTCTGCTGCTCCACGTGGCCGCCGAACTGGTGGCGCAGGGCGGAAAGCACCCGCATGGCGTAGGATTGCTCCTGCCGCGACTGGAACCGCGTGAAGAGCGAAGCCGTGAGCACGTGGGCGGGCACGTCTTCCTCGATGGCCGTCTGCACCGTCCACCGGCCCTCCCCGGAGTCCTGCACGTAACCGGAGTAAGCGGACAGGTCACGGTCTTCCCGCAACGCGATCTCCAGGAGGTCGAGCAGCCAGGAACTGACCACGCTTCCGTGGCGCCAGACTTCGGCGATGTCGTGCAGGTCCAGATCGTACCGATGGCGCGGGTCCACGCGGTCGGAACCCGACTCGCGCAGGATTTCCAGCCCCTCGGCAAAGGCCTGCATCATGCCGTATTCGATACCGTTGTGGATCATCTTGACGAAGTGCCCGGCGCCGGCAGGTCCCACGTGCACGTAGCCCCTGCGGGCCGTGGATGGGGGCGTGCCGGTAGAATCCGGTGCGCCGGTTGGATCCGACGCGGCGCCGGCGTCCTGCCCGGCGTCCTGTCCGGAACCTTGCCCGGTGTCCGGTCCGGGGCCGGGCGCCAGCGTATCGAACAGCGGGTCGAGACGCTCGACGATCTCCGCAGGTCCCCCGATAGTCATGCAATACCCCCGCTCGAGACCCCAGACGCCGCCGCTCGTACCCACGTCGACATAGTGCAGGCCCCTGGCGGACAGCCGCTCCGCGCGGGCCACGTCGTCTTTGAAGTAGGTGTTCCCGCCGTCGATGACGGTATCGCCCGGAGACAACAGTCCGGACAGTTCGTCGACGGCCCGTTCCGTGGCGTCGCCGGCCGGGACCATGACCCAGACCGACCGCGGCGGGCGGAGCGCGGTTACGAGACCGTGGAGCGTCGAAGCGCCCGAGGCGCCGGCTTGCTCCGCCAGGCCGACCGCTTCGCTGCTGTGGTCGTACACGACGACTTCGTGACCGCCGCGCAACAGCCGCCGCGTCATGTTGCCGCCCATCCGGCCAAGTCCGACCATGCCCAGTTGCATGCGATGCTCCCCGGACCCGGAGAAAGTGCGGTCCGCCCGGTCCGGCCCACCCTGGAAAGTCCGTATGTCCGTCTCGACCGGTCCGCCGGTCAGGTCACGCAAGGCGGACCGGCTGCGGCCGTTTCCGTTCGATGGCGCCGATCAGCTTCACGAAGGGATCCACGAATTTCCGCACCCCTTCTTCGACGAGTTGCTCCGCGACCCGCTCCATCGAAATCCCGGTTTTCTCCACACCGGCCATGATCGACCGGGCTTCGTCAATATCGGCCTCGAGTGTATCGGCCAGGCGCCCGTGATCGCGGAAAGCACCGAGCGTTTCATCGGGCAGGGTATTGATGGTGTTCTCCCCGATCAGTTCCTCGACGTACAGCACGTCCCGGTAATCGGGGTTCTTGGTGCTCGTGCTGGCCCACAGCAGCCGCTGCTTCCTCGCGCCCCGTTCGGCCAGCGCGGACCAGCGCTGTGACGCGAAAATCGTCTTGTACCGCTGGTAGGTCGTCTTGCCGTTTGCGATGGCGGTCTTGCCGGTCAGGTCCAGGATCGCGGCACGTACACCGGGATCGCCGGCCCGTTCCGCCCGTTCGGCCAGCAACGTGTCGACGAGTGTGTCGATTCGGCTGATGAAGAAGCTGGATACGCTCGCTATGCCGCTGATGTCTCCGCCCGCGGCAAGACGGTCCTCCAACCCGCTGATATAGGCGTCGGCCACGGCCTCGTAAACTGCCCGCGAGAACATCAGCGTCACGTTGATGTTCAACCCCTCGCCGATCAGTTGACGCACGGCCGGTACGCCGGCCTCCGTAGCCGGCACCTTGATCATGACGTTCGGGCGGTCCACGGCCTTCCACAGCCGCCTGGCCTCCTCGATCGTACCCGCGGTGTCGTCCGCCAGTTCCGGGGACACTTCCAGGCTCACGAAGCCGTCGGCGCCGCCGGTCGCTTCGTATACGCCGGCCAGGTGGTCGGCAGCTTCCCGGATGTCCGATATGGCCAGGGCCTCGTAGATCTCAAGGGCGGTCCGGCTCGCCGCCGCAAGCCGCTCGATATCGGCGTCGTAGTCCGTACTTCCCGCGATGGCCTTCTCGAAGATGGCCGGGTTCGAGGTCATGCCTTTCAGGCCGTCTTCCTCGATCAGTTTCCTCAACCGGCCGGAGTACATCAGTTCCCGGCTGATGCTGTCCAGCCAGAAACTCTGGCCGTGACGTTCGAGCTGGAGAAGCGGATTTGCCATGTCGGATTCCTTTACCAACCGCGGACTCAGGGGATCAGTACGATCTTGCCATAGGCGCCGGGTTCCATGACGGCGGTATGGCCCTGCGCCGCGTCTTCGAGCGGGAATTCCTTACCGACCACCGGCTTGAGCGTACCGTTTTGCAGTCCGGCGTACAATCCGGCGTGGATACCGACCAGATCCTCAGGAGACGCCAGCAGCAGGACCATGCCGAGGATACTGGCGTCCCGCGCCATGGCGTCCCGCGGATTGATTTCGATGACGCCCCGGTTGCCGATGACCACGACCCGGCCGCCATAGGCCAGCATGTTCAGGTCCTTGTCCAGGTTGACGTTGGCCAGCATTTCCATGATCACTTCGACCCCCAGGCCGCCGGTGAGTTCCATGATCTTGTCCGTATAGCCGGGAACGTTGTGGTCCACCACGTGATGGGCGCCCTGTTCCTCCACCAGCGCGGCGCCCTGTTCAGATCCGGCGGTACCGATGACGGTCATGCCCGCGGCCCGGGCCATCTGTACGGCCGCGATCCCTACGCCTCCGCTCGCGCCGTGCACCAGGACGGTCTCGCCCGGCTTTCCCCCGGCGCGCTGGAACAGCCCTCGCCACGCCGTCGCGTAGGGGACGTAGATCCCCGCGCCCTGCATGAAGGAAACATTGCCTGGCAGTGGATACACCTGGTCGGGCGAGCACAGGGCCTGCGACGCATAGGAACCGGTAAGAGTACCGGCCAGGTACACCCGGTCTCCGACGGAAACATGGGCCGCGTCGTCGCCCACTTCGGCTACCGTTCCGGCGCCGTCCATGCCCGGCGTGAAGGGAAGGTCGGGTTTCATGGCATAGGTGCCCGCCCGGATATAGGTGTCGACCGGGTTCACGCCGGCGGCCCGTATGTCGACCAGGATCTGTCCGGGGCCAGCCTGCAGATCCGTGCCGGTTTCGACATTCATTACCTCGGGACCGCCGAATTCGTGAATGCGTATCGCTTCCATTTGCGTCTCCTTGATGCTGATATCAGCCGCAGAGTTTTTCGATGACTTCGTAGAGAATCCTCGGACCCCGTTCCATGTTCTCCAGGGAGATCCGTTCGTCGTTGCCGTGGATACGTCTGAGCTCTTCGTCGATTAACAGAAAGGGCATGAAGCCATAGCAGTGGATCCCCAGGTCGCGGAAGTAGTGGCTGTCCGTGAAGCCGGACAGAATGTTCGGCACGACCTCCGCGCGATCGTGGTGCCTGGAAACGACCTCGCGCACCGCCTCGACCAGGGACGAATCGAAGGGCGACGACGTGTTCCCGAAGTTCAGTATGGTCTCTATCTCGATCCCGTCGTCGCCGACCACCTGTTTCAGCTCCTGGACGAAATCTTCGGGCTTTTCCCCCGGAAGCAGCCGGCAGTCCAGTTCGGCCGTCGCAGCCTGAGGTATGATATTGATTTTATCGCTGCCCTGCAACATGGTTATCGAGATGGTATTACGCAGAATCGCGGCGTGATGCTGATTGCGGAGCAGGTCCGCCAGGAAACGGCGGTCCCGGACGGACTCCCGGATATTCGCGAATCGCCGGCGGTATCCGTCTTTCTGCAGGTGGGCAATGCCTTCGAAGTACCGTTCGGCCGCGTCTGTCACCTTGATCGGAGGCGTGTAGGCCATGATAGCGCTCAAGGCGCGGATGAGCCGGTTAACGGCGGAATGAGGCTTGGGGCGAGAGCCGTGACCGGGCTCGCCGCGGGCGACCAGCCGGACCCAGCAGGGCGACTTCTCGGTGATGTCGATGGAATAGACGGCCCTGCCGTTCTCCAGGCGTCCCTTGCCGCTCTCGTTGATCAGGAATTCCGCGTCAGAGACGAGTTCCGGGCGGTTCCGTGTAATCCACCGGGCGCCGGCCGATCCGCCGGCCTCTTCGTCGGCGGTGACGAGAAAGATCACGTCCCGCTTCAATGGAAAGCGGTTCCGGTGCAGCGCGAGGAAGACCACAAGCTCCGCGATGCCCAGGTTCTTCATGTCGAGGGCGCCGCGACCCCATATGTAGCCGTCCCTGACCTCGCCGCCGAAGGGGTCGACGGACCAGTAACGGCGGTCGGCGGGAACCACGTCGCTGTGACTCAGCAGCACCACGGCCCGCTTCGAACCGTCCCCTTCCAGCCGCGCGTAGAGATTGGAGCGTCCCGGTGCGGACTCGTAAACCTGGCAGTCGATGCCTTCTTCGGAGAGGATGCGGCTGAGAAAGGCGGTCGCGCGATCCTCGTTCCCGGGGGGATTCGTCGTGTCGATGCGCAGGTACTCGCCCAGCAGTTGTACGGCTTCCCGTCCCATCGCGTTCCAGTCCAATGCGCTACATGCTCCCTTCGGATTGAACCGCCTGCCGGATCACGGCAATGGCGGCGAGATCGCCCACTTCGTCTCCCAGTCCTGCGGGTAAAACCTGCACCGTGTCATAAACACGCGGCCATGTTTCGCGCCGGAGGTACGCGCGGATGGGTTCCAGTAACAGGTCCTGCGACTTGACCAGGATGGTGCCGATGACGATGACCTCCGGGTTCAGGATATTCACGATGTTCCCCAGTCCGACAGCCATGTAACGCGCCGTCTCGTCCACGATTTCCCGGGCGGCGGGATCATCCTGCCTGGCCGCGTCCATGACCGTCTCCGCCGTGATGCGTGCCGGGTCGCCGCCGGCCAGGTCGACCATGCGCGAGCCGGGTTCCGCCTGTGCCTTCTCCCGGGCCCGCCTGGCGATCGATGGCCCCGAACACAGGGCTTCCAGGCAGCCGCGCTTACCGCAACCGCAGGGCGGACCGTTTTCGACGATGGTCATGTGCCCCACTTCGCCGGCCGTGTCGTTGGGACCGCGGTAAAGCCGGCCATCGAGTATGATCCCGCCGCCGATACCGGTGCTCATGGTCATGTACACCATGTGCCGGCATCCCCGGCCGGCCCCGAAGGACCACTCCGCCAGGGCACTGGCGTTGGCATCGTTCTCGACGAAAACCGGCAGCGAAAGCGCGCTTTCCAACCACGCCTTCAGCGGGACCTCGTCCCAGCCCGGCAGATTGGGCGGCGCGTAGACCACCCCGGTTTCCGTATCCAGGGGACCGCCGCAGCTGACGCCGACACCGGCCAGGTCCTCCGGGGCGAGCCCGGCGCGCGCCATGGCTTCGCGGGACATGTCCACCAGTGACGCCACCACGGCCCGCGGGCCCCTTTCGGCTTCGGTCGGCCGCCGGATCTTGTGCAGGATCTTCCCGTTCCGGTCGGCGACGGTCACGGCGAGCTTGGTGCCGCCGATGTCATGACCCAGGAGGTACGGGGCGTTCCGATCTGGCTGGGACATAATCGCGGGTCGAAGCGTTAATCCTGGCTGGGCATAATCGCGGGTCGGCGCATGAATCCCGGGGCTTCGCAGGCGCTTTCCGGCTATCCGAAAATCATGCAGTTATTATAGTCCGCGGATGGGTAGTGTCAACTGCTTTCAGCCGGGTCGCGATGCCGCTTCGTGCCGCCAAAAACTGATTGACAGCGACCGTCCGGCCCGGGCATTTTTCAGGAGTCGGACGGTCGCATCCCGTCATGAGCGGCCCTGAGTATTGAGGCGCGCGGTTCCTATAGGCCGTCCCATGGCCGGCCGGAAGAAGAGGAGGAGGACGGCATATGTTGGATACCAAAATTCTGTGGATGTGGCTGCACGTACTGGGCGTCGTACTGTGGGCGGGCGGTTTCTTCTACGTCCTGGTCGCACTCACCCCGGTGCTCCGGTCGGGCAGGGCGTCGGAGGAACGCGTGGAGATCATGCGCCGGACCGGCGCCATATTCCGCCGGGTATCCTGGACGGCGATCGTCATCCTGGTCGTGAGCGGTTCGTTCAGCCTGTACAACCGGATCATGGACGGGGTGGCCGCCCGGGCGATGTCGTCCCAGCCCGAGCTGTACCCGCTGCTTCCGCCGGGGTACGAAGCCCTGATGACCGTCAAGCTCCTGATCGTGATCGCGTTGATCGTGCACCATGCGGTCCGGCTCCTGGAACCCCGGGTCCTCGAAGACGGCAGCATCGGGTTCAAGTCCAGGGCTTCGGGCATCGTGGGCGCCGTGCTCTTCGCGGCGGCGGTGCTGCTGGGCCTGATCCTGCTGACCATGAACGTCTCTGTCTGATTCGGCTTCATGAAGGACTTCATCGCCCTTACCAAGCCCGGCCTGGTCATCATGCTGGTGCTGACCACCTGCGTCGGGTTCTACCTGGGGTCCGACGGACCGGTGGACTGGATGCGCCTGCTGCACACGCTGGCCGGGACCGCCCTGGCGGCAGGGGGCACGCTCGCCCTGAACCAGTTCATGGAGCGAGACCGGGACGCCATGATGCACCGGACCCGGAAGCGTCCGCTCCCCGCCGGAAAGCTGCGGCCCGCGCAGGCCCTCGGGTTCGGCGCGGCCATCACGGCGGCGGGCCTTTTGTACCTGGCGCTGTTGATTAACGTCCTGAGCTGCGTGGTCACCGCGCTGATCACCGCCACTTACCTGTTTCTCTACACGCCGCTCAAGCACCGGACCACGCTTTCGACCGTGTTCGGCGCCGTCCCGGGCGCGTTGCCCCCGGTGACCGGCTGGGCGGCCGCCCGAAACGAACTGGGGCTGGAGGCCGGCGTCCTGTTCGCCATCCTCTTTCTCTGGCAGATGCCCCACGCCCTCGCGCTGGCCTGGCTCTTCCGCGAAGACTACGCCCGCGCCGGGTTTCAGCTGCTGCCCGCCGTCGATCCGGACGGCCGGTTCACGAGCGTGCAGATCCTGATCAACTGCCTCGCCCTGACCGCCTTCAGCCTGGTCCCGACCATACTGGGCATATCGGGGGTCGTCTATTTCTACGCGGCGCTCGCGGCCGGACTGGGACTGCTCGCTTTCGCCATCCACCTGACCGCGACCCGGACCCTGGCGTCGGCGAGGAACCTGTTTATCGCGTCGCTGGTGTTCCTGCTGGTCCAGTTCTCCGTGATGGCCTACGACAAGGTGTAAAGCATGCTGGAGATCACAGACCTGCCCCTGGTGAACGCCTGCCTGAATACAACCAGTGCGGCTTTTCTGGTCGCGGGCTACATCAACATCCGGAAACGTAACATCGCCGCGCACAGGACGTGCATGCTGGGTGCGGTCGCCGCGTCCGTACTGTTTCTCACCACCTATCTGATTTACCATTTCAACCACGGAAGCACGCCCTTCACCGGCGAGGGATGGACCCGTTACGTCTATTTCACCATCCTCATCAGCCACACGATCCTGGCCACGGCCATCGTGCCCATGGTCGTGCTGACGCTGCGCCACGCGCTGAAGGGGCGTTTCGAACGCCATGCGCCGCTGGCCCGTTGGACCCTGCCGATCTGGCTGTACGTGTCCGTTACCGGTGTGCTGGTGTACCTGATGCTGTACCAATGGCAAGGTTAGGTGAAATGGCAAGGACAGGTTCCTGATATGGCCGCTGTTCCGGTACGCAAGTTGACGCTGGCCGCGCTCTCGATCGCGCTTGTGACGCTGGCGACCTTTGTCATACGCATCCCCAATCCGGCCACGCAGGGATACATCAATCTCGGCGATGGGCTGCTGTTCACCCTCGCCCTCGTCTTCGGATGGCGCATCGGCGGTCTCGCGGGCGGGGTCGGTTCCGCCCTGGCCGACGCGCTGGGCGGCTACTTCATCTGGGCGCCCTGGACGCTCGTCATCAAGGGGATCGAGGGGATCCTGGTCGGATCGATCGCGTTCTGGGGCACCGGGGGCGGTCACCATCCCGGCCGGTTCGCGGCCTTCGCAGCCGTGCTGATTGGCGGCGCCTGGATGGTTACCGGTTACTACCTGGCCGGGTCGGTCCTGTTCGGCGGCATCGCCGCGCTGACGGAGATACCGGGCAACCTGGTGCAGGGCGGCGTGGCGGTCGTGGTGGCCCTGCCCCTGTCCGTCCTGTTGAGAAACGCCTTGAAACGGAGTGATTATGGACCTCTCGCACCTCGATGAAAAAGGACGCGTCCGCATGGTGGACGTGACGGAGAAACCGGTTACGGAAAGGCGCGCGGTGGCCTACGGGGAAGTCCGATCCGCGACGGAGACGATCCGGAAGATCTCCGCCGACGAGATGGGCAAAGGGGACGTGCTGACCACGGCGAAGATCGCGGGCATCTCGGCGGCCAAGAAGACGGGCGACCTCATCCCCATGTGTCACCCCATTCCATTGACCCACGTGGAGATCGACATCACCCTGAACGAGGACGCGGGCAGGATCGGCCTCCTGGCCACGGCCGTCGCGTCCGGCAAGACCGGCGTCGAAATGGAGGCCCTGACGGCCGTCTCCGTGGCTGCCCTGACCCTCTACGACATGTGCAAGGCCGTGGACCGGACCATGGAGATCGCATCCATCCTGCTCGTGGAGAAGGAGGGCGGGAGGTCCGGGGCGTTCAGGCGGCCCGGGTGGGAACGTCCGGGGTAGTCCGGACTACCCTGAGACGCTCCAACACCATCTGAACGATTGACATCGCATCGGTAGTTCCTGCAAGTTCTGGTACTTCATCCCAGTTTCATTCCATTGCAACCTTATCCGCTTTCGTAGGACTTAGATTCCGGTAGCCAGTACCGATCCGGTTGCCGTGTTTACGTATGTATATATATTGTGTATACATATGTATTCGATTCTACGAAATATCGCCCGTGCTTCCGCTTGTGTCAGTGCATCGCGCGTAACTTGCAAGACCCGGATGACGTGGGTTACCTGCATGCTGTTGGTGCTGTGCCAGGTATCGTTTGCCGTTGTCGCAGAAGCCCACGGAGGGCGTAAAGACAAACATGGCGGCCATAACAACCGCAGCCAGGGCAATTACCATTTTCATGAAGGACCACTCGCCGGCAGGACCTTCGACTCCAAGGCCGAAGCGCTCGAAGCGCTGGCCGGTCTGACGGAAGGAGACCACGCCGCTCACCGGACAGCACCAACAGCGCCAACGGCACCAGGGAAGATACATCCCGAGCTGGGTGTTGTCGTCGCGCCCGATGTACGACATACAGCGTACGAACGAAGCGATTATTCCTATCCGGTGTCCATCGAACAGCAGATCGTAGTACGGCAAGGTGGTGTTTTCTCACCCTATTCGATGCGTTGTTTCAGCGATGTGGGGGCAACAGATATCGAGCACATCGTGGCCAACTCAGAAGCCCACGACAGTGGAATGGGGTTGAGGACGCGAGCGGAACGACAGCAGTACGCATCGGACCTGGACAACCTGACACTGGCGGCGCCTCGACTGAATCGTTACGAGAAAAGGGACAAGGATCCCGCAAACTGGTTGCCGGAGAACAACCGATGCTGGTACGTGGGGAAATACCTGGAAATAAAGCGGAAATACGGCTTGTCCATGGATCAGGCCGAAGCCGACGCCGTGCTCGCCGTATACCGGTCCTGTACTTCTTTTGAAGTCAAGCGTCCAACCTGTTCACGTGAGTAATCCGACGAAATCTCAGGTAGCCCATCTGATCATCAGGACGAAGGCTACACCACTACATCATGCCATTTGGCGTGGTGATCCGCCATACCGGTTGACGGGACAAACGAATTCGATTCCGGTACATTCCACCCGCGATCGGCTCTCCCGATCGCCTCCCCCGAATCTCTCCGACCTACACATCCACGTTTTGTTGACTGAAACTTGACCTGCCGGTCTTTTTTCTTGACGGCAAGCAATCTGACCATATATTGTAGTGCGTTTATTGGAATAATTATGCACATAATCACATATTTATTTAATCAAATATGAACGCCAAGCACCAGCGCCAGGGCACCATACGATCACTCATCGAGCGGGGGCACTTCCATACGCACAAGGAGGTGATCGCGGCCCTGCACACGGAAGGGATCGACGTCAACCAGGGCACGCTGTCCAAGGATTTCAAGGAACTGCACGTCATCAAGACGCGTCTCGCGGACGGGCAGTACAAGTATGTGCTGCCGCGTTACTACTCGGTGGAGACCCAGGACGAACTGGTCGAACGGGAAATCCGGGATTTCGTCGTCAGTGCGGACGACGCGATGAACCAGGTCGTCCTGCAGACCTCCGCCGGCCATGCGTCGGGAGTGTGCGAGGCGATCGACCAGGCGGAATGGCCGGAGATCGTGGGCAGTGTCGCGGGCGAGAACACGATTCTGCTGATTACCAAGTCGACCGCGCAGGCCGCAAAAACGATGCGGCGCGTCAAGGCCATTATGAAGCAGAAGCGGTGAAGCAGAAGAGGGAAGGCACATGATCAGACTGGGGATCATCGGCGCGACGGGATACACGGGCATGGAACTGTACCGGTTGGCGTCACGACATTCCGGCATCGAGATCGCCTTCGCCACTTCGGAACAGTACACCGGCCATAAACTCGGCGAGGTCTTTCCCCGGGTCGATCCGGACCGGGACATTACGCTGAGGTCCCTGGACGACATTGGGGACGAACCCGCTGACGTGGTCTGTTTCTGCACGCCGGATGGGGTGGCCATGGACCGGGTCGGCGCCTTCCTGGACCGGGGCGTGCGCGTCGTGGACGTCAGTTCCGATTTCCGTTTCGACGATCCGGAGGTATACACGTCCTGGTACAACCGCCCGCACACCGCCCCATCGCTCCTCGATGACGCGGTGTACGGTATTCCCGAATTGAACCGGGACCGCATACGAACGGCCGATCTCGTGGGCAACCCCGGCTGCTATCCCACCGGCGTTATCCTCGGCCTGGCCCCGCTGCTCGAAGAAGGCGTGATCGACGCCGGGCAGATCATCGTGGACGCCAAGTCAGGCGTCAGCGGCGCCGGCCGGGGCCTGAAGCTGCGCAATCTCTACGTGGAGGTGAACGACAGCATCACGCCGTACAACATCGGTCACTCGCATCGCCACGTGGGGGAAATCGAGCAGGAACTGTCCAGGTTCTCCGATGCGCGGCCCTACGTGGTTTTTTCGCCTCACCTGACGCCCATGAGCCGGGGCATCCTGGCGACGACCTACGTACGTGTGAAGAACGGCGCGACCCAAGGTGACCTGGCGGCCCTGTACGAGCAGCGCTACGAAGGAGAGCCCTTCATCCGGCTGTCGCAGTCCGGCTATCCCGAGACGCGGTTCGTGACCTGGACGAACTACTGTGACCTGCGCGTCGACCGGGTGGACGGTTCGGACCTGGCCATCGTCACGTCCGCCATCGACAACCTGGTCAAGGGCGCCGCCGGCCAGGCGCTGCAGAACGTGAACGTCATGAGCGGCCTGGACGAAACGACGGGGCTGATCTAGCATGGCACAAAACATCGTGGTAAAACTGGGCGGCGCGACGATCGAGCAGGACGGCGTGATCGAGGAGCTGGCCGCCGACCTTCGGGACCTGCCGGACGTTTTCCCGATCATCGTCCACGGCGGCGGTGCGGAGATCGGCCGGTACCTTGAACTTCTCGGTAAGGAGTTCACCTTCGTGAACGGTCTTCGCGTCACGGACGGCGACATGGTCGAGATCGTGGAGATGGTCCTGTCGGGCAAGGTCAACAAGGAACTG
This sequence comes from Gemmatimonadota bacterium, assembly GCA_026702745.1. Taxonomy (NCBI): domain Bacteria; kingdom Pseudomonadati; phylum Gemmatimonadota; species Gemmatimonadota bacterium. The sequence goes on along the minus strand of JAPPBT010000068.1, from coordinate 10,419 downwards.
GTCTCGCGCTTTCAGCACAGCGGAGTGAACGCCCTCGGCGTAAGCGGGAAGGACATGGGCCTGCTGCGGGCGGAGAAGTACCGGGAGGACGGCGTGGACATCGGCTTCGTGGGAGAGATCGTCGAGGTGAATACCACCCTCTTCGATCTCTGCGCGTCGAACCACGTCACGCCTGTGGTCTCCCCCATTTCGGGGGGCGTCAACGGGGAGACCTACAACGTCAACGCGGACCACGCCGCGCTGGACATCGCCCGGGCCGTGGCCTGCGACGACATCGTGTTCATATCGGACGTGGCCGGCATCCATCGGTCCGACGGTCGGCCCGTCCGCAAGTTGACCCCCGAACTGGCCGACGCGCTGATCGAAGCGGGTGAGATCACGGGCGGGATGATTCCCAAGGTCCGCTCCGCCCTCGAGTGCCTGTCCTACGGCGTCCGCCGCGCCCGCATCATCGCGTGGCAGGGGGCCGGAACGCTGCGGAAGGAACTGGCGTCGGAAGAAAGTGTTTTCGGAACGGTAGTGACCACGGGATAGCGCCGTATTGCTATCGGTCGAGGCGAAGCAGTCGGCAGTAACCACCGAATGAAAGGATCAAGCATGACTACCGAAGAGATCATCGCCCTGGAGGAACAGTACATCGCGCCGACCTACGTGCGTCCGCCCGTCGTGTTCGACCGGGGCAGCGGCGCCTACGTCTACGACCTCGAGGGCAGGCGGTATCTCGATTTCCTCGGCGGCATCGCGGTGAATTCCCTGGGCCACGGGGTACCGGAGATCATCGGCGCCGTGGCGCAGCAGACCGCGAAGCTGATGCACATCTCCAACTTGTACCACACGGAACCCCACGTGAAGCTCGCGAAGCTGCTGGTGGAAAACGCCTTCCCGGCCAGGGTCTTCTTCTGCAACAGCGGATCGGAGTCCATCGAGGCGGCCCTCAAGTTCACGCGCCGGTGGGCGTCCGAAGCGGGCGGCGAGGCCAAGCACGAGATCGTGACCTTCGAGAACGCCTTTCACGGCCGCACGTACGGCGCCGTCAGCGCCACGGCCCAGCCCAAGTACCACGAGGGCTTCAAGCCCATGCTCCCGGGCATGGTCTACCTGCCCCTGAACGAGATCGAGCCTCTCGAAGAGGCCATATCGGCGGAGCGTACCGCGGCCGTGATGGTCGAGCCGGTCCAGGGCGAGGGCGGCGTGAACCCGGCGCACGTGGAGTTCCTGCGCCATCTGCGCAAGCTGTGCGACGAACGCAAAGTCGCCCTGATCTTCGACGAGATCCAGTGCGGCCTGTGCCGCACGGGCAAGCTCTTCGCCTACCAGCACCACGGCATCGAGCCGGACGTCATGACCCTGGCCAAGCCGCTGGCCGGCGGCCTGCCCATCGGCGCCGTCATGATGAAGTCCCACATCGCCGAGGTCCTCAAGCCGGGCATGCACGGTTCCACCTTCGGGGCGAACCCGGTGGCCTGTCACGTGGCCCACGCCGTCGTCAGCAAGATGATCGACGAGGGGCTGGCGGACCGGGCCCTGGAAATGGGCGGCAAACTGACCGCCGGTCTGAATGCCCTCGCCGGAACCCATACGGATATCAAGGAAGTCCGGGGTGCGGGCCTGTTGATCGGCGTGGAATTCGAAGACAAGGTGGGTGACGTAGTAAGCGCGTGCCGGGACGAGGGCCTGATCGTGGGAACGGCCGGGGACAACGTGCTCCGCTGCGCGCCGCCCCTGGTGATCGAGCAGCGGCACGTGGACGAGGCGCTCAAGATCATCGGCGGGGTGCTGGACGCGCGGTGAGCAGATAGGGAGCATCATGACCGACAGCCGAGACGAATCACTCAAACAGTTGATGGATGATTTCCACGCGTCCATCGACGCGGACCGCCGCCTGTTTCGCGTGGACATCCGGGGCAGCATCGCCTATGCCCGAGGGCTGGTCCGCATCGGTGTGCTCACCGCCGATGAAGGCCGGGTTATCGAAGAGGCGCTGGGCGAGATCGAAGGCGAGATCGAAAGCGGCGCCTATGCGCTGACCCGGGACCTGGAAGACATCCACATGGCCGTGGAGAAACGCCTGATCGAGAAAGTGGGCTCCGTGGGCGGAAAACTCCACACGGGCCGCAGCCGCAACGACCAGAACGCTACGGACGAGCGGATGTATCTCCGCGAGGTGGTAGACGACGTCTCCGGGCGGATCCGGGATTGCCAGGCGGCGCTGCTGGGGCTGGCCGAACGCACGGTGGACACCGTCTTCCCCGGGTATACCCACCTGCAGCAGGCCCAGCCGATCCGGTTCGCCCACTACGCCCTTTCGCTCCTGTTCGGGCTCCAGCGGGACCGGGAGCGACTGGCGGACTGCCGGAAACGGATCAACGTCATGCCCCTCGGCGCCGGGGCGATGGCGGGCAGCGCCTTCCCGATCGACCGCGCGTTCCTGGCCGAAGAACTGGGTTTCGACGGCATCTCGCCCAACAGCATCGACGCGGTGAGCGACCGCGATTTCAACGTCGAGTTCCTCGCCGCATGCACGACGCTGATGATCCGTATCAGCCGGGCCTGCGAGGACCTGGTCATCTGGTCGTCCACGGAATTCGGGTACGTCAAGCAGCATCCCCGGCTGGCCACGGGCAGCAGCATCATGCCGCAGAAGAAGAACCCGGACGCCGCCGAACTGCTGAGGGGCAAGACCGGCCGCGTCGTGGGCAGCCTGGTCTCCCTCGTCACCATACTCAAGGGACTGCCCCACACATACAACAAGGATATGCAGGATGAAAAGGAACCGCTCTTCGATGCGATCGACACGGTGACCGTCGCGCTGACGGTCTTCACGGCGATCTGGGAGACGCTGGAGGTTAGCGGCGATCGGGTTGAAGAAAGCATGGACGACACCATGCTGGCCACGGACCTGGCGGACTACCTGACCCGGTGCGGCGTGCCGTTCCGGGAAGGACACGGCATCGTGGCCGCGCTCGTGGACGAGGCTTTAAGCCGAGGCTGCAGCCTGCGGGACCTTCCGCTCGAGCTGTACCAGCAGTATTCAGCGCATTTCGACGAAGCTACAATCGGGCAGCTCAGCTTCGACGACAGCGCCGACAAGCGGGCCCTGCCCGGCGGCACCGGTCGAAGAGCGATCGAGCAGCAGTTGGAACAGGCCCGTGAGATCCTTGCGCGCGGTTAAGCAGATGGAAACGGCCCGCGAGCTCAGCGCGCAGGATGCAGAGGAGCAGGACGGTCATGAATAAAACGGACAAAATCAGGTCGCAGGCATCGAACGGAAGCGAAACCGTCATCCGCCCGGCCGTGATCGGGGACGTTCCCGAGATCATGGAGATTCTCCAGCCCTATATCGAGGAGGACATCCTCCTTCCGGTGTCGGTATACCGCTTGTTCGAGCACATCCGGTACTTCGTCGTAGGCGAGCGTGACGGCCAGGTGATCGGCTGCGGTTCCCTCGTGATCGTCTGGCACGACCTGGCCGAGGTCCGGTCCCTGGCCGTCCGGAGGGGATGCCGGGGCGGCGGCATCGGCGGGCGGATCGTCGACGTACTCATCGCGGAGGCGGAGGAACTGGGTGTCGCCCGGGTCTTCGCCCTGACTTACGAGACCAGCTTTTTCGGCCGCCACGGGTTCGAGGTGGTCGACCGCGAGACTCTGCCGCACAAGGTCTGGAAGGACTGTACCACCTGCGCCCGTTTCACCCACTGCGACGAGATCGCGGTAGCCCGGACGCTGATCCCCGAAGACCAGCGGAAACCGGAACCCGCCCTGCCGGACATGCAGCAGGACCCCACGCTGATCATGCCTTCTCCCGCTCCTCGGTAACCCTTCTAACGCGCACTGGTGATTGCCACTCGCTCACCGGTGATTCGCCACTCGCCCCCGTTGACTCCCTTTGACTGGCAAAAAAACGTGCTTAAACGATCCCCCCTATCGAACCCTGTGGAGGAAGCGGCGACACAGCTCGGATGGTGGCTGCGGCTTCCCCCGACCAACCTGATAGATCGCGGCGATCACGTCCGATTCAGGTACGCCCTCTACCTGATCATCCACCAGACCGCTACCGTGCTCTATGGGATGAACGGGCTACCGGAAATTATGTACTATCCGTCGCGGCTCGAAGGTGCGCGCAACCGGTTGAACGGGTTGTCCAGGGCGCCGGAAAATGCGGGCGATGCCCTGTGGACGCTGGCGACCGAACGGGTACCTGAAAAGGCGTGGGCGGCCGCGTCCCGGCTGATGCGGGATTTCCTGGAGTTGCTGTATGAATCCGGTGGCGATCATGGCGCGTTGGATGGGGAAATCGAGGTAGGATCCTTCAAGCCGGATAAGTCCCGGGATCCTGGCGAGTTATACGCCCTGGCCGCCGAGATCGTGGAAAGGATCCGGCTTCTCGAGGGAGTGAGCGCCGTGGCGCTGGGTGGATCCCTGGGAAGAGGTTATGCCGATCGCCAGTCGGACATCGACCTGCTCGTTTTCGGCCCGGTCATTCCCCGAGAGGCCGATCGCCAGCGGTTGATCGCCGAATGGCCGGACATACGGCACGGGCCCCTGATTGAGCCGGCCTGCGACAGCGTGGTGCTCGACGGGGCGATGGTCCACATCCGTTACTGGACCAGGCAGACCGTGGAAGATATGCTGGCGGCGTTTCCCAGCCCGCCCTGGCCGCCCGAGCAACGGATCCTTGCCGAGGAGTTGCAGAACTGCCACTCACTGGTCGATTCGGATGGGCGGCTGAGGGTGTGGAAAGAGGTGCTCGGGCACCTGCCCGATGAACTGGTGAAGTCAGTGATTGCTGAAGCACAGCATCGGCTGCCCCTGTTTCGGGACCAGTGGCGAAAGGCGCAGGACGCCGATGACCGGATCCATCTCTACTGCCTGGCCAACCAGGCTGTGAACGATTTTCTGATCGCGCTGTACATGCGGAACGGGCGGTTTCTGAGTATGCCGCGATGGATCCACAAGGATATCAAAGTGTTTGATAACTTGCCAGCGGACTCGGGGACGGATCTCTCTCGGCTCGTAGATGGGATTTTAGACGGGGAAGAGATGGTGGCCAGATGGACGGTACTGGAGGCTTTGTGGGACAAGTCTGAATTCCTGTAAACCACAGTGGAGTGATGTCTCATCCATGATTACCTGCGAGTTATACCTGTAGACTACGACTATTAACTATGACTGTTCTAATTGACATTTTCAACACAATTAATATGTTGTGTAATGATACCTGTTTTCGACAGTTCCGGCAACCTTCCTCCAGGTGTTTACTGGTCAGACTGGGAAGAGGTGTCGACTAGATTTGGGACAAATCCATGGAGACGGTTACTTCTTTCCGGTCTTCGAGAAGCGCTGTCAAATCTTAAACTGGCCGGTTGTCGAACGGTCTATCTAGACGGTAGCTTTGTTTCCAACAAGAACATGCCGAATGACTTCGATGCATGTTGGGATGAAAACGGAGTAGATCCGATTGTTCTCGATCCCATCCTGTTGACTTTCGATTCCGGCAGGGCTACCCAGAAAGCAAGGTACATGGGGGAATTGTTTCCTGCATCTGTTTCAGCGAGTACCGACGGACTGTCATTCTATGAATTCTTCCAGTCAGACAAACACACTGGAAACAAAAAAGGGATAATCGCACTGGATTTGGGAGATCTCAATTGATTAAGAACGAGAGGCAATATCTAATTACCAAAGCACAGGTATCACGATTCGTTCGTACCTTGGAAGGCCTGAGCGATGAGATGGGGGTACATCCGCTTATCTTGAAAGCGCAAAAAGAAGCAGTGCGTAGCCAGCTTTCCGATTTGGAAGCAGACTTACGTGAATATGAATCATTGAAGTCGGGCAAATTCAAGCTGGATCAGCTTAAAACCGTGAAAGAAATACCGACCATACTGATCAAAGCGAGAATTGCCCAAGGTTTGAGCCAGAAAGACCTGGCAGAGCGGCTCGGATTGAAAGAGCAGCAAATTCAACGGTACGAGGCGACTGATTATGCTTCAGCGCGTCTGTCTCGAATAAGAGAAGTTGCTGGAGCGCTGGGTGTAGGTGACTAAAACTACAGATCAACATGTAACATTCCCGCAGTCCGCCACCTGCACCCGCTAAATCCTCAATTCCAACTCATCTTCGGTCTGCCTCAAGCCCTCTAACACCACATCGTCGGAAATCCGGACGACTACGCCGGATCCCGAATCGCCGATGGGCTCGAACGATACGCCGAGATTCCCGTCCCTGCCACCGGCCTGCGTGATTTCGACCACGAGCCGGTTGCGATCGGATGAAAACGTATCGAGCAGGCCTACCGGCACGTCGACGTCATCCACGACGACGGCCAACCCCTCCGCGTCCCACGATTCGATCACCCCACCGAACCGGCTCAACGTCCATACGACCGGTTCGTTCTCCTTCGAATTGAGTGAGACGATCCGTTCGTCTTCCATCACGACGCCGATCCGCCCGCCGGCAACAAGCAGATGGGTGAGATCTTCCTTCGGTCCGCCGCATCCCATGGCGATCAGCAGTGCGGACAGAACGAAGTAACGCGTGCTTTTGTGGTACATGGTCGTCTCCCGGAAATAGCGCGCCGGAAGTATCGCGCCGGTTGTATTGCGGCACCTGGATTCGCGCCGGCTGTCTCGCGCCGCCTGAATTGCGCCGCCAAAAACCACACCGCAAGGATTCGCACGGATCCCGCCTGGATCCCGCCTGGATCACGCCTTCTCGATAAACCGTTCCACGTCCAAGAGGGCCCCTTCCCGGCGTGCCGAATACCATCCGGCCAGGATCGGCGCGAGCGACCGGAGGCCGTCGTGATAGTCGCTTTGAAGGAGTCCGGGGTCGTTTGACCGGATCGCCTCGACGAAGGCCTGGTCCTGGGCCAGCCAGGGGTCGAAGGGGTCGGCCTCGTAGACGACCTCGTCGTTCACTTCGATCCGTTCGTAACCGAATACCGCCAGCCTCCCGCCGTCGAAGTAGATTTTGAAGTAGGGTTCCTCGCCGGGACCGGTCGGATCGCACTCGATGAAGGTCAGCGTCGCCGTGGCGCCGTCCGACAATTGGTAATGAAAAGACGAAGAGAGCGGCGTATGGTATTCCTCCGGATGGTACAGGAAGGCCTGGGACTTGATTACGTTCTGCCCGGTCATGAACCGGGTGTAGTCCGTGGCGTGCACGCCCCAGTCGAAGAAGCGGACGCCGCCTTTCTCCACCTGCTGCGACCATGCGGTGCGGGCGGAGGCGGGCGGCTTCGGTCTATGCGCGATCTGCTGGAAGCGGACGTGCACGACACGCTTGTCCCGGAGCAGCCGCCGGGCTTCCCGGAATATGGGCCGGTACCGTTCGCGGAAGCCTACCGTGCTGATGACGCCGCCCTTACGCACCGCCGCGTCGATCCGCTTCGCCAGGGACATGTCCATGGCCTGGGGCTTCTCGCTGAAGAGCTGGATGCCGCGTTCGGCCGCCGTGATTTCCACGTCGGTGCGGGCGAAGGCCGGCACGATGGACCAGAGGGCGTCGGGTTTTTCGGCCTCCAGCATCGCGTGGGCGTCCGTGTAGGTGCGGTCGACGCCGAACTGCGCAGCCGCTTCGCGAAGCGCGTCTTCATCGATATCGCACAGCGCCGCGATCTCGACGCCGTCGATCCGGCTCAGGTTGGGCAGGTGGGTGGCCTGCGCAAACCGGCCGGTTCCGTAGACGGCTACGCGTACGGGTTTGTCGGGCATGGGATACTCCTGTGTGCTACCGTGTGCTACACACCCGGCATTTCCACGCCGAGTCCGGCCGCGGTTTCCGTGATCGTGGTCCAGGTCTTGTCCGGGATGTAAATGCCCTCAGCGAGCCGCTGTTGCCGCGTGACTTCTTCGATCTCTCCCGGTGCATATACCTTCTCGAATCCCGGCAGGGGTTTCGCCGAACCCACGTAGGCGACGTGGGCTTCGATTTCCGCCCTGTAGTCGGCCGGGTCCATGAAGGCCTCGATGTCCAACGCGGCGATCAGGATCCCGCCGCCGCCCTTGCCGCCTGTGCATCCGGCATTTGAAAGGGGGCCGATGATCATCTCGATCATCATGGCCAACCCGTGCCCCTTGTGGCCGAACTGCAGGCCGCCCAGGGGCAGTACGGCCACCTGGTCCGGCTCGGCGTGGTACCGGCTGCCGTCGTTCACGTAGCGGCCTTGCTGGTCGATCAGCCAGCCGTCCGGCATGGGCTCGCCGCGCTCTATTTTCTGCTCGACCTTGCCGCCGGCGACCACGCTGAGCGTCATGTCCAGCATGAGGGGCGGTCCTTTCTCCCGGGGCACGGCGAAGGCGATGGGTTCGGGCCGCAAGCGCCGGTCGGCGCTGCCGTAGGGCGCCACGAATTCTCCCCCGCCGTTGAGTCCCACCATGCCGATCATGCCCTGTTCGGCGATCCGCGGGGGGAAGTCGCCCAGCCGGCCGATGTGGGATACGTTCCGCAGGGCAACCAGGCCGATCGTGGCGCTGCGCGCCTTCTCCACCGCCAGGGCCAGGGCCTTCGTCACCGCCACGATGCCGTTGGCGCCGTTCCCGTCGATCTGCGCGAAACCGGGCCGGTCCGCCACCACGATATGGTCTTCCCAGGGCCGGTAACCTGACTGCAGGGACGGGACGTAGCGGGGCATGAACCACACCCCGTGGGAATCGTGCCCGAGCAGGTTGCTGGTCGTCAGGTGATCGGCGAGGATGTGGGCGTCTTCCGCCGGGATGCCGGTCGCCTCGAAGATGGCGCGGCTCAGGCTGTTGAGCTTGTCGAAGGGCACTACGGGCATGGAAAAGCTCCTGTGATTTCTGCTCCGATGATTTACATGTAGTTGCGTCTGATGGGCATTGGGGATCGGGCCGGACCGGCAGACGTGCCAGTCCGAACCTTCGGACCGGCCAGGCGGCCCAGAGGTAAAATATCACATCGCCGGTCATTGACAATCAGATTTGCAATTACCCTTGACACGCCATACCGGCATGGCTAAATTGGCCTGTTGCGTTATATTGGCAATGCCATAATGGCACTAGTTGGCGCATGTGACAGATTGGCAGAAAACCGGATAGCAAGGCGGCATCATCCGGCGTTTCTCAACTAAGTACATAACCCATTTATTAACAATAATTTAAGATGCAATTACCCAGTTATGCGGGCGGCTTTCTCCATCGTGGCACGGAAATTGCACGTAAGAAAGCGGACGAGATCATCATTCATTATCGTGCTGATTTCAAAATCAGCGTTCTTATCACCAGTGAAAGGAGCAGGAAGCAATGAACGTACAACCTTTGGGCGACCGGGTCCTGGTCAAACGCCTCGAGGAAGAAGAGGTACAGCGCGGCGGTATCATCATCCCCGATACGGCCAAGGAAAAGCCGCAGCAGGGCGAGGTCGTGGCGGCCGGTCCGGGGCGCGTCGGCGACAACGGCGACCGCGTGTCGCTGGAAGTCAAAGTCGGCGACAAGATCCTCTTTGGCAAGTACTCCGGCACGGAAGTCAATCTGGATGATTCCGAATACCTCATGATGCGGGAAGAGGACATCCTGGGTATCGTATCGTAGGTCATCGAGTGTCCGAACCGTAACCTGCAAGGTCCGGTTGCGGCTGAATCTGAGCGTATGCAAGGAGGGTTGAACCAGTGGCAAAGCAGTTGAAATTCAGGGATGAAGCGCGGCGCTCCGTGCTGAGCGGTGTGGAGACCCTGGCCAAGGCGGTGAAGGTCACCCTGGGTCCCAAGGGCCGGAACGTGGTGCTCGACAAGAAGTTCGGTTCGCCGACCGTCACGAAGGACGGCGTGTCGGTGGCCAAGGAAATCGAATTGCAGGACCCCTACGAGAACATGGGGGCCCAGATGGTCAAGGAAGTGGCTTCGAAGACCAGCGATATCGCCGGCGACGGGACCACGACGGCCACGGTGCTGGCAGAGGCCATCTACCGCGAGGGGCTGAAGAACGTGACCGCCGGTCACAATCCCATGGCCCTGAAGCGCGGTATCGAGAAGGCCGTGTCCGCGGTGGTGGACGAGATCGAAGGCATCAGCCAGCCGACGGCCGGCAAGACCGAGATCGCCCAGGTCGCAACGATTTCCGCCAATAACGACCCCGAGATCGGCGACCTGATCGCCAATGCCATGGAGAAGGTGGGCAAGGACGGGGTCATCACGGTGGAAGAGGCCAAGAGCATGGACACCATGCTCGACGTGGTCGAGGGCATGCAGTTCGACAAGGGGTACATTTCCCCCTATTTCGTGACGGACTCCGAGCGGATGGAATGCAGCCTGGACGATCCCTACATCCTGATCCACGAGAAGAAGATCAGCGCCATGAAGGATCTCCTGCCCATCCTCGAGAAGGTCGTGCAGCAGGGCAAGTCCATGCTGATCATCGCCGAGGACGTGGAGGGCGAGGCCCTGGCCACGCTGGTGGTCAA